>DBFWDM010000210.1:0-3418 GCA_048484635.1 Collinsella sp. | reverse complement strand
ACGCCATGTGATGCTGGGGCGTGGCTTGCTTGCGAACCCCGCGCTGGCTCGCATGGTCAAGGGCGGCCCTGCTGCAACGGCTGCTGAGCTGCAGCGCTTCCACGACACGCTGTTTGCGGCATATGCAGAAGAGATTGGCGGTAATGCGGTCTTTCGCATGAAGGAGTGGTGGTTCTACGCCAAATGCGCCTTCGCCGACCCCGCTACCGTCCACAAGCTCGTGCGCAAGACTAAAAAGGTCGACGAATACCGCGCCGCCGTCGATCGCGTCTTTCGCGAGCAGCCACTTGCGCCCATAGCCCGCTTCCACAGCTAGCTAGTCATTGGGGACGTTTTTTAACGACTAGTCATTTAAGAACGTCCCCGATGAGTACCCAATGAGTAAAACGACTAGTCATTTAAGAACGTCCCCGATGACTACCCACAAAAAGCTGTAGGCCAGCATCCAAAGATGTCGAAAAATGTCGACTTTGGATGCTGGCGTACATGTTTGGGCCGTATGGGTTGGGGTCTTGGACGGACGGGATGCGCGTGCTAGAGTAGGTTTTCCTGCACCCACGCGATGATGTCGCTCGACTCATAAAGCGGTTTGCCGTCGATGAACAGGCAGGGAACCTGGCGTTTTCCGCCGACGGCGATGAGTGTCTGCTCGGCATCGGTATCGGTCGAGATATTGCGCTCGGGAATGGTCACGCCGTTATCGGCAAGGAAACGCTTGACCTTTATGCAATACGGGCAGCCGGTCATAACGTACAGCGCGAGCTCATGATTAGTAGCCATAGGTCTCCAATCGGTTGAGGTTTCGATTGAAATACCCAAAGCTGCCGCGGTCTATGCGCGGGCCAGTGACGACTCGATGGCCTGTACCAGAAACGCCGTGGCTCCGGTGCCGCAGGGCTTGTCGTAGTAGTCAACAAAGCGCTGGTCGGCAAGATAGCCGTGGGCGAGGCCCAGGTATGCTTCGTTCTGGGGCTCGCATCCCCAGTTGAGAGCAATCCAGCGACGATGCATCGCGACGAGCTTGCGAGCCTCGTTGCTCTCTGGGTCGCCAATGCCCATGGCAATCGAAAGCTGGCCCAGAACAGCGCGTTCAAGTTCCTTCATGTCGTTCCATGTCTCGGGGTCCATGTCCAGCAGCGCTTCGTTTGCTGCATCGATAGCCTCATCGCCATAGCGCGCCCGCGCCTCGGCACCGTAGCGCTCTTCGTTTTCTTGCACGGCGCGCCAGCGCTCCAGTTGCGGCAGGACGGCGCCCATGAGCGAGACGGCTTCGTCGAGCGACATGCCGTTGTTTTGTGCCAGGCGCGGGGCACAATCCTCGATCATTGCCTCCATGGTGGTGTCGTAGGTGTACTTGCCGTGGTCGTAGCACCACTTGCAGTAATGGTCGGTCGTGGCGCCTGTGGCATCGGTGCCGCAGTCGTCGGGCGTGAGTATCATGCCGCAGCTCTGGCAATAGTGCTCGGGCATTTCGAGCAGGTGGGACAGTGGCTCGCCGGTTACGGCGGCAATGAGCTTCATCATGTCGATGCCCGGGGTGACCTCGTCGCGCTCCCAACGGCTGACGGCTTGGCGCGTGACAAAGAGTTTGGCGGCGAGCTGCTCTTGGGTAAGATGATGGGCGCGACGGATGGCAATGAGCTTTTCTGCAAAGGCCATAGCGGCTCCTTTCTGCTGGTTGATGGCTTAAGCATACGCGGCGGCAGGCGCCCTTCCAAGCAACCGTTGGTTGCACGACAGGACTCCGCGGCGAAGAATTGCGCGCAACGCCCCACGCCTCCATGCCGTACAATGACCGGCATGGAACCTATTGCACACATACATACCGACCTGCCGCAGAAGTTCGGCATTCCGCGCAACAGCTTTTTGGCGCCCCATCTGCAGGGACACATCGTCTTTAAGCCGGAATTTGCCTCCAATGCAGCGGTTGAGGGCCTAGACTCCTTCTCTCACCTGTGGCTGCTGTGGCGCTTCGAAAACGGAACGCCCGGCGGCACGGCTAAGGATATTGCCGTCGACGCTAAAACGCAGGACAGGTCCGGAACCAACGCAAAATGGTCGAAAACCGTGCGCCCGCCGCGTCTGGGCGGAGCCGAGCGCGTGGGCGTCTTTGCCACGCGCAGTCCGTTTCGCCCTAATCCCATTGGGCTTACCTGCGTCAAACTCGACCGCGTGGAGCTTACCGACGATGGTCCCATCATCCATGTGTTGGGGGCCGACCTGCGCGACGGCACGCCCATCTACGATATCAAGCCCTACATCCCGTTTGCGGACTGTCATCCGGATGCGACCGGCGGCTGGATTGAGGACGCTCCGTGGCAAGAGCTCGACGTCGAGTTCCCGCAAGCTCTTCAAGACATGGTCCCACCCGCAAAGCTCCCCGGTCTGGCCGAGGTTCTTCGCCAAAATCCGCGCCGCGCGGGCAGCAAGCACGAGCCAAACCGCGTTTACCACTTGGCCTACGCCGGACTCGACATATCTTTTACGGTCGATGAAACCCAGCTAACCGTAGTCGCCGTCAACGACGCGTAAGGCTAACCAGCCATCCGTCTGCACCCGTCAAATTAAGCGCCAAACCCCATGCCAAAATCGCCTACGCTGGTGGACAATAACGCCTATCGAAACAGCCTACTTTGCACGGGAGCTCAGCATGAAATACGACTTTAGCTCGCTTATCGACCGCCACGGCATGGACTCCATTGCCGTTGACTCTTGGGGCGAAGTCCCCGGTATGGCCCCGAACGCACCCGACGAGGGCTTCGACCGCATACCCATGTGGGTGGCCGACATGAACTTTGCCACGGTGCCCACGGTCCAGGAGCACATCATTCAGCGCGCTCAGCATCCCATGTTTGGCTACTTTAACCCGCGCGCCGAGTACTTCGACCGCATCATCGAATGGCAGAGCCGCCGCAATGGCGTCGAGGGCCTGCGCCCTGAACATATCGGCTACGAAAACGGCGTGCTGGGCGGTGTCGTGTCGACGCTGCGCGCGTATGTCCAGCCGGGCGATGCAGTGCTGGTCCATAGCCCCACCTACATTGGTTTTACCAAGTCCATCGAAGCTGCGGGCTATCGCATTGTCCACAGCCCGCTTAAACTCGACGACCAGGGCGTGTGGCGCATGGACTTTGAGGACATGGAGTGCAAACTCGCCCAAAACCACATCCATGCCGCGGTGTTCTGCTCACCGCACAATCCCTGCGGCCGCGTATGGGAGCGTGACGAGATCGAGCGCGCCATGGACATCTACCGCCAGCACGATTGCGTGGTGATCTCGGACGAGATTTGGTCCGATATCATCCTGCCGGGACACAAGCATATTCCGACGCAGTCGGTAAGCGAGGACGCCCGCATGCGCACGGTTGCCCTCTATGCGCCCAGCAAGACGTTCAACCTGGCGGGCCTGGTCGGCAGC
>DBFWDM010000209.1:0-2719 GCA_048484635.1 Collinsella sp. | reverse complement strand
AGCCTCCAAAGCCCCGTCGCTCGGCAACACGTGCACCAGTTGCGACGCGCTGCAAGGCAGCCGCTATCTGTTCGAGGAGCCCTCGTCCCCGTTTGCCCTCACTGCCATCAACAAGCTGCCGGCACTGGAGTTTATACGCGTGGAAGTCGCCGGCGTCTTTGGCGTCCCGGCCACGCGCACCGACTTTGACCAGGCGCTCTTTACCTGGGCACGCGACCATCACGCCGAGTTCCATAAGCAGCTTGGTGAGGGGATTTATTTGTAGAGGCAAAAGACACTCACAGCCAACTCCTCCGCATCACCTATCCCTCGTCGCCGGCGTCGTACACGATATCGAGGCCACAAACAGGGCATTTCTCCGGATACACCGGCATATGAACGCCTGTCCGTTTTCTCACTTCGTCGCTGAGTCTGTCGCGCGCATCGATAAACCGAATGTCGAGACACGGTATTTGCGAGCCGCAGCAAGGGCAGGTGACGACAAACGACCCGCAATCAACCTCTACGCTCGGAAACATATTGTTGTCTATAAGGGCACACGGCAGTTTTCCGTACTTCCCCATCGCAATATCGCCTCGCCAGCTCATACACGCTCCCCTCTCGCTATACAAATCAGGAAGAGCATGCACCGGCGGGCGGGCGCGAGATTGCATCGCCACGCGATCCGATCAAACAACACGATCGTCAAAGAATGCCAAAGCCAAATACGCTAATACGGCAGAAGCCCCGCCTTTTCACGCTTCTTTTCCGAGCGATCGAACTCAATGCGATGGGCCTCAAGAAACACCGTATCGGGTCGCCACTGACGCTCATTCGGCTGCCTTAGCGTCGCACCCGCAAAGGAAGCGTAGTCGGTCTTATCCAGCAGGTACGATCCGCACAGCCGATATTCGCCGCAAACAGGCTCAAACGAAATCAGGTGAGCATCAAATAGGGAATGAAGATCGCGCCGAAGCAGAATACCGTTGCTGGCAACCTGCGATTTGGGTCCCGAGTAATTCTCGATATGTGCAGCCTCCAGAGCTTCGCTGACGCCGCAGTCCGACACCGCGCAACGGCCATCATAGGCGGCAACGAGCTGCTTGCGGAACCATTGCTGCCCCAATCGCTCGCGCCTTAACGCATAGCGGACCTTTTCGTCGTCGGTCACACCCTGTCCGGCAAACTCAATATCGACGGGTATGTGCTTCAGATAACTCATGTCGGGCGCAAAACGAGGGTCCGGTCCGCCTTTATGAACAGGACCGTGCAGAACAAACCATCCGTTTTCGGGCTCGAACCGCTCAACAAACGCAAGGCCGAGCACCTTATAGCCCACCTCGGTTGCAAATATGACTCCGACTGGGACGCCACATTCCATGCAGTTGAGCATTTTACGGTTGTAATTCTGGTCTCGAGAACCAACGGCGCCTGGCGCTTGGACCGAATACTTAATGACCCACGTACCGTCATCCAAATAGAGCGGAGGCACATCGGTGTAGAAGCTCTTTTTAGAGTTATGGACCGAAAGCGCAAAGATCTTATTGGGATCTTGCTTCACCCGATCCTGGCCCGGCCAGAAGATCCCTGAATCCCGCGTTACGGGAAAGAAGTCCGAGCCAATTCTCAAACGGTACTGATACTGAGGGCTATCTTCCTTGGTGTGGTGCGGAAGGCTGGTCCAAACGCCGCCGCGCTGTTCCTCACCCAGAAACCACTCCCATGCCTCAACGTATTCGGAAGGCACGAGACTGCAGGCGCGGTCATAGCTTGGTCCATCCATCAACGGAACAGCAAGGTCAATGTCGTTCATCGCCAGCACCTACAACCATACGAACGCGAGTCATGCCCCTCAATAATATGGCCGAGAGTCAATTATTACGAGATCTCATTCCGCGATCGGCACGTCGTTGATGCTCTCGGTTTGCCGCTGGCGTGCTTGTACCCCGCTACCCCACTTCCCTGTATACTGATGTAGCACGTGTTTCGTCCGGGCCTGTTGGGCCGGATTGTTCATGGGAGGGTCTTATGGCTGCTTCGAATCCGCCTAAGGGGAGCGTTTCTTCTTCGTCCATCAAGCCGGTTACGCGCAAGGCCGTGCGCTGCCAGCGCGAGGTCGCTTGGCTTGTCACGCAGGCGGCGGGCAGGCTTGTGGCGACCACTCAGGACGTCAATGCGCCTACACCGAGCTTTGTGTTAGCGGCGGCGCTGGATTTTGTGCGCCAATTGGAGCTTGCCGAACAGGATGCCAACGGCCACCTCGACTACCAGAATGTTATGGCGCCCGACCTGTTGACCTTTTGCCGCATAGCCAAGTTGCCCGCCGCACCCAATGCGCTTTCAGACGCAGGCTACATGTTTACGCTTTCGGGCGCGGGCCTTATCCACGACATCTATGCATACTGCAGCGAGCTCGCCGAGCGCCACGTCTTTGGCGCGGCAGAAGTCAAACCGGGATATGTCATCAAGCTGGTTCTTAGGCTGTTCTTGATGGACGGGTTCGGGGCCATGCCGGCGTAAGCCGAGTCTTTAGCATCACCGTCGATTGGGCAACAACCGCTTTACCTTAGTGGGCGCCAATTGAGGGTCGATTATTGGGTCGCCTCGTCCACTAACGCATTTATTCCACGCGCTCTGACAGTCGATACTTGCGGTTGCGGCTCGTCGCCGGCGCCGTGGGCTCAAGCTCGCCTTGAGCAATGAGCGCGTTGACGCGCGACCTAACCTGGGAAATTGTAAG
>DBFWDM010000208.1:0-4173 GCA_048484635.1 Collinsella sp. | reverse complement strand
GGGCCGCGTCGCCGTCATTGGCGGTGGCCTGGTGGGCACCGAGACTGCCGAGTACCTGCTGCAGCACGGCTGCGAGGTGGCGATCGTGGAGATGCTCGACAAGATTGCCGCGGGCGAGTCCGAGACCATTCTGCCGCTGATCATGAGCGACTTTGCCGAGCACAACGTGGAGCAGCACGTGAAGACCCGCCTGACCGCCATTACCGACGAGGGCGTGGAGGCTGTTCACACCACCGAGGACGGCGCCGAGGAGCCGGTAAAAATCGCCTGCGATTACGTGGTGATGGCCGTGGGCTCCAAGGCCAACGCGTTTGACTTGGATGGCGTGACGGTGCCCGTGACCCGCGTGGGCGACTGCTCGGGCGAGCGCACCGCCGACATTGCGAGCGCCATTCGCACGGCATATCACGCGGCCAACGAGCTGTAGTTGAACATCGCGGCCAGGCGGGGCGGTAGCACGGATCCGTCTCGCCCGGCTGTGTCCCGTCGGGTGTCAACCGGTGCGGGGCCTGCAAGCGCAGCAGGTCCCGCCCTTTTTGTTTTGCTCCGGTGGATAGCAATGCGAGGTAATCATGAGGAGTGAGGACGTCTACTGCCTTGCGGATCACTCAAAATTATTGGGGGAGGGGTTAATAACCATATCCTCTATACCAAAGGACATAAAGAGATGCCAATTTTGTTGACAAGCGAATGACGATTAGCTGTGAGTCAGCTACCAGCGTAAATAATCGATAAAGAAATGTCGTAATTTGGTGCCAAATGCCCAGATAACGCCGCGTCTACTTTAATTAACTGCTTTGAGCAAACAGTAAAATGCTACTATCTAACTTGCACGTAAGAAAGCAGATTAACGGTTAAGGCTAAGAAGTGGCAGGTATGTCGGAAGCAACTAGGACTCGCACGCATGCGCCCGAGGTTAGGCAGCGCGCCGTCGAGATCCTCCAAGAGGGGGTCGGTCACCGCACCCTCGCTGCAAAGCTTGGCATTCCCCAGGCCACGGCTCGTCAGTGGGCCCGCGCATATGCCGTGGGCGGTGCCGACGCCGTGCTCAATGCGGGCGCTCGTCATCACACCTATTCGTACGACGTAAAGCTCGCCGTGGTTAAGGACCGTCTGGAAAACGGCCTGACGGTTCGCGAGGCCATGATCAAGCACGGGATTCCCAGCGAGTCTTCGGTTAAGGCCTGGTGCCGCCAGTATCGCGAGGGCGGTGAGTCCGCGCTGGTCGATAAGCCGCGCGGTCGCAAGCCGCGCGTTAAAAAGGCGGAATAGCGAACGGGATGGTGCGCCCACAGGGGCGCATTTTTCTTGCCGCCCCTCTGCTCCAATGCGGACAGACTCCTTGCCCCGTACGCCTAAAACTCCCCAGTTGACCGAAAACCCGCCGCCGCTACTCCTCAATTGAGCTATAACGTTAAACAATTGCAGCGTTTTTGCATGGGGGAGTGATGGTATGACGCTACTGTATTTCCTTACCCTGTTTCCGCTGGTACCGGCGCTGGGCATGCTGCTCGCGCACGGTGACCGCGCCCGCGATGCGGTGGGGCTCATAGGTTCCGGCATCATTATGGCGGTGACAGTTGTAGTCGCCGTCATGTTTTTTGGCGCGGGCCCGCAGAGCTTTGAGGTTGCCTCCGACACCTCGCATGTGCTCTCGATCATCAGCTCCGCCATCGATGTCATTCTGTGTGCCGTCATCCTGTACAACGCGTACAAATATGGGAACGTGCTCACCACGGTGCTCGGCATAGTCCAGCTGGTGGGCTCGCTCGCCTTTGCAGCCATGACGCTGCCCGCGGCCGAAGCCGTCACGGCGACGCCGCTCTACCTGGATTACATGAGCGTGATCATGGTCCTCGCCGTCGGCATTGTCGGCAGCCTAATCTGCGTGTATGCCCTGGGCTACATGAAGGACTTCCAGGCCCACGACGAGCACGAGGCCGCGCTGCGCGGGCAGACCGCGCCCGACCGACGCCCTCAGTTCCTGGCGCTTATGTTCCTGTTCCTCTCGGCTATGTTCGTCATCGTGACGAGCGACAACCTTGAGTGGCTGTTCTGCGGCTGGGAAATCACCACCGTGTGCTCGTTCCTTATGATTGGCTATACGCGCACGCCCGAGGCCATCAAGAACGCCTTCACCCAGATCATCCTCAACATGCTGGGCGGCATCGCGTTTTTGGCCGGCCTCATGTACCTGCACGTTAACGGTATGCCGCTGACCATCTCGGGTGTGATCGAGCTTTCCGGCGCCGGAACCGCGCAATCCGCGCTGCTGGTGATGCCGGTCATCCTGCTGTCGCTCGCCGCACTCACCAAGGCCGCACAGATGCCGTTCCATACCTGGCTGCTTGGCGCCATGGTCGCCCCCACGCCCACGAGCGCCCTGCTGCACTCGTCCACCATGGTCAAGGCCGGCGTGTTCCTGATGGTCAAGCTGAGCCCGCTCTATGCCATCTATCCCGTGACCGGGTTTATGGTCACGAGTGTGGGTGCCATCACGTTTTTGCTCGCTGCCCTCATGGCCATCTCGCAGAGCAACGCCAAGCGCGTGCTCGCGTACTCCACCATTTCCAACTTGGGCCTCATCAGTGCCTGCCTGGGTGTCGGTGCGCCCGAGGCCGTATGGGCGGCCATCTTCCTGATCCTGTTCCACACGGTGGCCAAGTCGCTGCTGTTCCTGTGCGTGGGCACGGCCGAGCATCATATCGGCAGCCGCAATATCGAGGACATGGACGGTATGTTCAGCCGCATGCCGCACCTGACGCGTCTGATGATGCTGGGCATCATGGGCATGTTTGTGGCGCCGTTTGGCATGCTCGTGTCCAAGTGGGGCGCCCTGGTGGCGTTTGCCCAGACCGGCAACGTGCTCATGATCATGGTGCTTGCCTTTGGCTCGGCCGCGACGTTTTACTTCTGGGGCAAGTGGCTTGCCAAGCTTTCGGGCGTCGACCCCACGGCTCAAAACGTTGAGGTCAATGTCCATAAGACCGAATGGATGGCCCTCAACACCATCGCCGCGCTGCTGATTCTGTGCTGCGTGGCGTTCCCGGTTATCTCGAGCGGTCTGGTGTCGCCTTACTTGGCCATGGTGTTTGGCCGCGTGCCGTACGTTATTGGCAAGGACGCCATGTACCTGATGGTGGTTATCGTGGCGTTTATCGCCGTGGTGCTGCTGACTTCATTCCGCGTGAGCAACAAACCGCACGTCAACGTGTACCTTTCGGGCGTGGGGACCGACAAATATCGCCATTTCCGCGGCTCGATGGGACACGAGGTGAAGGCCGAAAAGCGCAATTGGTACTCGGAGGACGCCCTTGGCGAGAAGCGTATTGGCCCCGCGGGTAGCGTCGTGTGCTGCAGCATTATCTTGTTTGCGCTGCTGTGTTGCGCGTGGATTGGGCCCGAGCGACTTGCCATGAGTGCGCCCTCGGTGCTGCGCGGCAAGTATTTTGAAGGTTCGGGCGTCGTGGGCATTTTTATTGGCACCGTGGCATTTGCCTTACTGGCGCCGCTTGTGGGCGGCCTGATCGACGGCGTTGACCGCAAACTTTCGGCCCGCATGCAGGGCCGCGTGGGCCCGCGCCTGCTCCAGCCTTTCTACGATGTGGCCAAGCTGCTGCGCAAGGCCCCCGCCAGCGTAAACACCATGGACGATACCTACATGGCGTGCGCGCTCATCTTTACCGTGGTGGGCGGCGGCATCTTTGTGTCGGGTTCCAACACGCTGTTGTGCGCTTTTATGGTGACCCTCGCTGCGATCTTTGTGGTGTTGGCGTCCGCCTCGACGCAAAGCCCGTTTGCCCAGGTCGGCGCCGACCGTGAGCTGCTGCAGGTCATGAGTTACGAGCCCGCCGTTTTGCTGATGAGCGTGGGCCTGTACCTTGCCACCGACAGCTTCGATTCCATCGCCGTGACGGGGCAGTCGGCCCCCATCATCGTGTACAGCGCGCCCATTTTCCTCGCGCTGCTCGCGGTGCTCACCATCAAGCTGCGCAAGTCGCCGTTTGACCTTTCGTACTCGCATCACGCGCATCAGGAGATCGTCCAGGGCGTCGCCACCGAGATGAGCGGCGGCACGCTGGCCAAGATGACCCTTATGCACTGGTGCGAGACCGTGCTGTTTTTGATGTGGGTGGGCATGTTCTTTGTCTGGGACAACCCGGTGAGCTGGGT
>DBFWDM010000207.1:0-5559 GCA_048484635.1 Collinsella sp. | reverse complement strand
AGAGCACAACCTTGCCAAGGTTGGGGTCGCGGGTTCGAGCCCCGTTGTCCGCTCCATTTGGGCGTTTAGCTCAGGGGGAGAGCGCTTCCCTGACACGGAAGAGGTCAGAAGTTCAAATCTTCTAACGCCCACCAAATGTTCGCAGCTCAGAGGCTATGTCCTCTGAGCTGTTTTGTTTTGCTACCAAGCACGCCGTCAAATATGCCAGCAAATATTGATCCAAGGTCCCCGTAGAGGTGCCGGCAGGTTGCATACGTCCTGGCCGACCGTGACCGCAACATGTTGGTCAAGCATAATCTTTTGGATTCTTTTGGCGTGAGCGGCTTGGTTTTGGTAGGATTTGTCAGCGGCTTGACTAAGGGGGTTTTATAACTGCCATGCAGGTAGCCGTGTTGGTAACGTTTTACCGACTTGCCAAGAACCCCTCATAATTAATGCGTCTGCAAAATAACTAATTGCTTTGACCTGCTGAAACACTATATGTTGTGTTTGACCTAAAAAAAGAATACAGGATATAGATGCCTCTTTGTCGTATGATAGATGGCGGACAGAGAACGAGGACCTTATTCGCCCCATTTGGATGGATCTTCGAGCCCCTTGATTGGCTGCGAGGATTGTCCGCATGAGGGCCTATGGTTTTCGAAAACACAGATTGCGCGACGGCGCCGCAAGACAGGGGCAAGCCCTGCCGGGCATCGTTTGGCTCTGAAGCGCAATACGATTTCGACGCGAAAGAGGCAAGAGGATGAAGATCATCAAGCGCAGCGGCACCGAGGTTGTCTTTGACATCGATAAGATTGTCAATGCCATCCGCGCCGCAAACTTGGAGGTCGAGGAGAGCTCTCGTCTTACCGACCGCCAGGTGGTTTACGCGGCACAAAACGTCGCCGAGGCATGCGAGAACGCGGGCCACACCGTGTCGGTCGAGGAGATTCAGGATCTGGTCGAGGACGAGATTATGCGTCTCGACTGCTACGAGGTCGCTCGCCATTACATCATCTATCGCTATGTTCAGAGCCTGAAGCGCCAGAAGAACACGACCGACGACAAGATTCTGTCGCTGATTGAGTGCAACAACGAAGAGGTCAAGCAGGAGAACTCCAACAAGAACCCGACCGTCAATTCCGTTCAGCGTGACTACATGGCCGGCGAGATCTCCAAGGACCTGACCCAGCGTGTGCTGCTGCCCCAGGAGATTGTGGATGCTCACAATGAGGGTCTGATTCACTTCCATGATTCGGACTACTTTGCCCAGCACATGCATAACTGCGACCTGGTGAACCTGGAGGATATGCTCCAGAACGGTACTGTTATTTCGGGCACGCTGATCGAGAAGCCGCACAGCTTCTCGACTGCCTGCAACATCGCGACGCAGATCATCGCTCAGGTTGCTTCCTCCCAGTACGGTGGCCAGTCGATTTCGCTGACCCATCTTGCCCCGTTCGTCGAGGTGAGCCGTCAAAAGATTCGCGGCGAGGTCGCCCGCGAGCTCGAGGAGCTCGGCGTTTCCGCATCTCCCGAAAAGGTCCGCGAGGTTGTTGAGGACCGCCTGCGTGACGAGATCCGTCGCGGCGTTCAGACGATTCAGTATCAGGTCGTGACCCTTATGACCACGAATGGCCAGGCGCCGTTCGTGACGGTCTTTATGTATCTCAATGAGGCCCGTACGCCCCAGGAGAAGCATGACCTTGCCATGATTGTGGAGGAGACGCTTCGTCAGCGCTATGAGGGCGTTAAGAACGAAGCCGGCGTGTGGATCACCCCGGCGTTCCCCAAGCTCATCTACGTGCTCGAGGACGATAACGTTCACGAGGATTCCCCGTACTTCTACCTGACTCAGCTGGCTGCGAAGTGCACCGCCAAGCGCATGGTGCCCGACTACATCTCCGAGAAGAAGATGCGCGAGCTCAAGCTGTCGAAGGGCGAGACCGCGGGCAACGGCGACTGCTATACCTGCATGGGTTGCCGCAGCTTCCTGACGCCCGACCGCTCCGGTAACGGATTTAACAACGTGGCCAACGCGCTGAACTATGACCCGAACAAGCCCAAGTACTACGGTCGCTTTAACCAGGGCGTTGTGACCATCAACCTGCCCGATGTCGCGCTGAGCTCGCATCAGGACATGGATAAGTTCTGGAAGATCTTCGACGAGCGTCTTGAGCTGTGCCACCGCGCCCTGCTGTGCCGTCATGAGCGTCTGATGGGTACGCTTTCGGATGCCGCACCGATTCTTTGGCAGTACGGTGCCCTCGCCCGCCTGAAGAAGGGCGAGACGATCGACAAGTTGCTCGTGGGCGGTTACTCCACCATTAGTCTGGGTTATGCCGGCCTGTATGAGTGCGTTAAGTACATGACGGGCCACAGCCACACCGAGAAGGAGGGCACGCCCTTTGCCATGGCCGTCATGCAGCGCATGAACGACAAGTGCGCGGAGTGGAAGGCCGAAAGCGATATTGACTTCTCGCTGTACGGTACCCCGCTTGAGTCGACGACCTACAAGTTCGCCAAGTGCCTGCAGCGTCGTTTTGGCATCATCCCGGGCGTGACGGACAAGGGCTACATCACCAACAGCTACCACGTCCACGTGTCCGAGGAGATCGACGCATTCGACAAGCTCAAGTTCGAGGGTATGTTCCAGCAGCTTTCGCCGGGCGGTGCCATCTCCTACGTCGAGGTTCCCAACATGCAGGACAACCTCAAGGCTGTCATTCGCGTGATGCAGTACATCTACGACAACATCATGTACGCCGAGCTCAACACCAAGAGCGACTACTGCCAGGTGTGCGGCTACGACGGTGAGATCAAGATTGTCGAGGATGACGGCAAGCTGGTGTGGGAGTGCCCAAATTGCGGCAATCGTGACCAGGAGAAGATGAATGTCGCTCGTCGTACGTGCGGCTACATCGGTACCCAGTTCTGGAACCAGGGCCGAACCGAGGAGATCCGCGACCGCGTGCTGCATCTCTAATAACCATCCCAGGCCGCCCCGTAGCGAGGCCCCGGGCCTTTACTCGCTATTTCGGACAGTCCTGGCTCACGACGGAGGCGCCACTGGCGCCTCCTGTTCGTGCGGAACTCATATCGAGCAAAGGCCCGGGGCCTCGCTACGGGGCAGCCAAGTTGATGTAGCTGAGATGCAGCATGCGGCCTGCTCACTCCTCGAAGTTCTTAGCGGAAATGAGTTGACTTGCAACAACGCTTTGCTTGCGATGGCGGTTGAGCTGCAACAAAGTTTTTATTGGACCTCGAACCCTATACTCGATGTTCGCTTCGTTCATTGAGTTACCCTTTGCATGAGGCCGGGACATATCGTCCCGCCCGCAGTTTCGCAGGCCGAAGGCCGAGAATGTTTGAGGACGGGATGATATGTCCCGGCCTCCCGGGAGAGTTACCTATGAACTACGCGAACATTAAGTATTTCGACATTGCTGATGGGGAAGGCGTTCGTACTTCTCTGTTTGTGAGCGGGTGCCGTCGCGGGTGCAAGAATTGCTTTAACTCCGTCGCGTGGGACTTTGCCGCGGGTGAAACGTTCGATCGTGCCGTCGAGGACAAGATTATCGAGAGCCTCGACCATCCCTTTATCGATGGCCTGACGATTCTGGGCGGCGAGCCTATGGAGCCCGAGAATCAGGTGGGGCTTGTTGACTTTATCGAACGCGTGCGTGCGGCCTATCCCGCGGGGTCGGGCAAGACCATTTGGTGCTTTACCGGCGACGTGCTCGAGGAGCTTATGCCGGGCGGTCGCCATCATACCGAGGTGACGAACCGTATCCTGGCCTGCCTCGACATGTTGGTGGACGGCCCGTTCGTTCAGGATTTGTACGATATCTCGTTGCGCTTTAGGGGCTCGAGCAATCAGCGCGTGATTGATATGAACGCCACGCGCGCCCGTGCTGTGCGCGAGGGCGTTGCGCTTTGTGATGCGGTTGAACTTTGGCGGGACGATCCAGTCTATTCGACCCATACTATGTAGCTTGTGGCCGATGCCAAAGGGCGTGGTACCATAGCGCGAACGCAAAATCGGAAAAGTGAGGCCCAGATGATCGATCAGGAAAAAGTCGAGGCCGCCATTAAGCTGTTGCTTGAGGGCATAGGCGAGGACCCAACTCGTGAGGGCCTGCTGGAGACCCCGGCGCGCGTTGCCCGTATGTATGGTGAGATCGCCGGCGGTATGGACCAGAGTGCCGAGGAGCACCTGTCCAAAACCTTTGCCGTCGCTTCGAACGATTTGGTTATCGAGCGCGACATCACGTTCTACTCGCTGTGCGAGCACCATTTGCTGCCGTTTTATGGCAAGGCCGCCATTGGCTATATCCCTAACGGTCGGGTGGCTGGGCTTTCCAAACTCGCCCGCACGGTTGAGGTTTATGCCCGCCGTCTGCAGCTGCAGGAGCAGCTGTGTGCGCAGGTTGCCGACGCTCTCATGGATTATCTCGCTCCCCAGGGAGCGATTGTGCTCATGGAAGCCGAGCATATGTGCATGACCATGCGCGGCGTGCAAAAGCCCGGCACCAAGACCGTGACGCTCGCTCGCCGCGGCGTCTTTGAGACTGATCCCGCGCTCGAGGAGCGGTTCTTTAGGATGCTGGGCCGTTAGCATGAGGGTCGTCAACGACTTTACATCGAAGACCGATGAGGGGACGTCGCGTCGCGGCTTTATGGCTTCGGGCTTGGCTCCCTTTGGTGCCATGCCTCGCATTGATTACATTTGCGCCAACGGGCTGTTCCGGCGGCACCTGGGTAACATTGCACAGTTGGAATCGGGGCGCATCTTCTGCCGCCACGGTATTGACCATCTTCTCGATGTCGCTCGCATTATGTGGATCAAGAATCTCGAGGAACAGCTCGAATTTGACCGTGAGGTCATCTACGCCACGGCACTTCTTCACGATATCGGCAAAGATGAACAGTATGAATCGGGTATATCCCATGATGTTGCAAGCGAACGCGTCGCTGATGCGATTCTCGGCGGCATGCCCGATGATGTGGCGTTTGAGCCGGCCGATGCCGCAGCCATTAAGACGGCCATTCTGGGCCATCGAAAGCTGCGTGTGAACAGCCAACCGCTTGAGCGTCTGCTCTATGCAGCCGACAAAGCGTCGCGCGCCTGCTTTGCATGCCCCGCGCGCAATGCTTGCAACTGGAGCGATGATAAAAAGAACCTGTCGATTCGCGTGTAGTTAGTTTGCGCGGTCGGGGTTCTAAACGAAGGAGACGATCGCGATGAGCAACAAGAAACTGCCCGAGAATGCAACCAAGACTGAAGGTGCCGAGCTCGCCCGCCGTGGAAGGGGCGAAATATCCACCGCAACGGCGGTGCCCCACGTGAGTTATGACGATCTGCGCCATGCTGACCGCATTACTATCGACGGTCTCGAGGTCTTTGCCAACCACGGCGTGTATCCCGAAGAGAATGCGCTGGGCCAGAAGTTCATCGTGTCCTTGGTGCTCTATGCCGACCTGCGTGCAGCGGGGGAGCACGATAACCTGGACGCTTCGATTGACTACGGCTCGGTGTGCCACGATGTCGATGGCTATCTGCGCGAGCATACGTTT
>DBFWDM010000206.1:0-3967 GCA_048484635.1 Collinsella sp. | reverse complement strand
AAAGACCGGCACCTCGCGGCCGCACAGGAACGGCACGCCCACAAAGGCCGGGTGCACCCCCGACCACGCCCCGCAGGTGAGCACCGCGTCGCCCTTTTCCTCCGCCTCGTTAAAGAGCGCAAAGTCAAAGCTATCCACATCGATCACGTCCACACCGCCGTCGGCCAACAGGTCGATGCGCAGGCTATCCATGGCATCGTTGCCGTGGCGCAGTACGCGCAGGCGCATGCCCTCCAAGTCGGCGACCGTGATGCGCGTCTTGCGCGCCAGCGGGCTCGTGCGCGGCAGGTCGATATAAAACGGCACGTTGACGATGCGGAGCTTTTGGCAGGTGTCGCCCCAGCGCGGAGTCGAAAAACTCGACTGCACCACATCGACCTCGCGGCCCAAGCTGCGCATGACGGTCTCGCGCTCGTCGTAGAGGTCGCTTACCGGCACAATCTCAAATCGCAGCGACGGCTCCAGATCGTGAATGCCCGTCCACATCGACAGCGTTTGGCGCCCCGGACACATCATCGACACGCCCAGGCGCACGGCACCGCCATCGCCCGCCGCACGTCGGGCACGGCGCAGGGCGTCCTCGGACTGGCGCATGATCGAGCGCGCGTCGTCCACCAGCAGAGCACCCGCCGGCGTCACCTTGACGCCCGAGTGCGAGCGCTCGAACAGCGTAATACCGAACTCCGCCTCAAAACCCGATACCTGCTTGACGAGCGCCGGCGTCGACACGCGCAGCTTTGCCGCCGCACGCGAGAAGCTTCCCAGCTCCGCGGCGGCCGATATGGCCTCAAGTCGTCGATCGTACACGTCAATCTCCCGTTTTCGCGCCCGTGACCGCATGGTGCCACAGGGGGTTGTTTTCGCAGGTCACGCGCTCAATTGAGAATAAACTGCATCGCACGGTGTAAACCTACGGTTAATGCCATTCTAACAAATATGCAATTCACCTGCGCAAATGCAAAGCATACGATAACCAGCGAAAACCACGTGGGTCGGTTAATGGGAGCGACCCACCGGGAGGCACAAGAAGGGAAGTTCCTATGAGCAACTGGCTTAAGCTCGAGGGCGATGTCTGCGCCGTGACCGGTGCACTCGGCGGTATGGGCGTCGAGATTTGCCGCGAGTTCGCCCGCAACGGCGCCAACGTCGTCCTGCTCGATCTGGACGAGGAAAAGGTCAAGGCCGCAGCCGCCGACCTCGCCGCCGAGTTTGGCATCCACGCCGAGGGCTACAAGATGAACGCCACCGACGAGGCCGAGGTTCAGGCCGCCGTCGATGCCACCATCGCCGACTTCGGCCGCGTCGACGTTCTCGTCAACACCGCCGGTATCCTGCGCTTCGCAGCCATGGAAGACCTGCCGCTCTCCGACTGGAACGAGGTCATCAACGTCAACCTCACCGGTTACTTCATCACCTCGCAGCGCTTTGGTCGCGAGATGATCAAGGCCGGCCAGGGCCGCCTAGTGCACATCTCGACCGTTGCCAGCCACTCCCCCGAGACGTTCTCGGGCGTGTACAGCTCCACCAAGGCGGGCGTCAACATGATGTCCAAGATGCTGGCTGCCGAATGGGGTCCCTACGGCGTGCGCTCCAACTGCGTCGAGCCCTGCTTCGTTAAGACCCCCATGTCGGCCAACTTCTACGCCGACCCCGAGGTCGAGAAGAGCCGCAGCCGCCTCATCGCCACGCGTCGCATCGGCGAGGTCAGCGATATCGCCAACGCCGTCATGTTCCTGGCGTCCAAGCGCTCGGACTTTACCACCGGCGATGCCATCAAGGTCGACGGCGGCTTCTCCAACATGATGGGCGACCTCACCGCCAAGCCCGGCGGCCGTCGCGCCTATGCCGACAACTACCTTAAGAACAAGGGTGTCGAGCTTTGGTCCGATGAGTCCGGCGTCGCCAAGCCGACTGACCAGTAAACCAACCTGACAGGGAGGCCCCGCGGACACGCCCGCTCCTCCCCCGCATCGATTAGAAAGAGTCCAATGGCTTCCACCAACTCCAACAAGGGTCGCGCCGTCGTGCTTTCCGCCGCGTGCGTCACCATGTTCTTCATCAGCTCCATCGCGCTGTATTCCGTCGTGAGCAAGAACCTGCTCGCCGTCTACCCCGAGTGGTCGAGTGCCCTTACCTGGGCTTTCCCCGTCTTTCAGACCATCATGGCCGTGACGGGCATCTTCGCCGGCCGCATCTCCGATAAGATCGGCCCGCGCAACGTCGTGATCGCCGCCGCCGTGTGCTACGGCGTGGGCTGGTTCATGTCCGGCACCGTCACCGAGCCGTGGCAGTTCTACCTGTGGTTCTCGCTCGTCGCCGCCATCGGCAACGGCCTGGGCTACAACCCCGCGCTCACCACCGGCCAAAAGTGGTTCATCGACAAGAAGGGCCTTGCCTCCGGCATCACCCTGGCCGCTTCGACCGCCGGCCCCGCCGTGCTGTCCCCGGTGCTCGCCTCGCTGCTCATCCCGAGCTTGGGCATCTTTGGCGCCCTCAAGGCACTCGGCGCCATCTTCTTTGTGACGATCGCCGCCTCTGCCCTGTTCCTGAAGGCCCCCGAGGCTGGCTGGCTGCCCGAGGGCTTCGAGGCCCCCAAGGGCGGCGCGCATGCCGGCACCTTCGGTGACCTCACACCGGGCGAGATGGTCAAGACCCCGCGCTTCTGGGTCCTCATCGTCACCTTCGCCTTTGCCGCCACCGCGGGCACCCTGCTCGTGGGCAAGGTTGCCTCCATCGCCGCCGTCCAGCTCTTCGCCGACCCCACGAGCGCCGCGGCCGTCGCCCTCGGCGGCGTGGTGGTCTCCGTCAACACCTGCGCCAACCTGGTTGGCCGTCTGTCCTTTGGCCAGATCATCGACAAGCTCGGCGCCTACAAGTCGCTGCTCATCAGCCTTGTCGTCACCATCGTCGCCCTCGTCATCATGTCGATGAGCTTTACACAGGCCATGTTCTTTGTGGCGCTCGCCTTGCTCGGCTTTAGCTTTGGCGCCCTGCTCGTCATCTACCCGCCGCTCACCGGTGGCGCCTTTGGTACCAGCAACATCGGCGTCAACTACGGCATCATGTTTTTGGGCTATGCCGCTTCCACCTGGATCAGCCAGCCCATCACCGCCGTGCTGTATCACGCCGAGGCCGGCAGCGCCGCCTACCAGCAGTCCTTCTACGGCGCCATTGTGATCGCCGCCATCGCCGTCGTGCTCACCGTCTACATGATGGTCTCCGACAGCAGGAAGAAGTCCGCCTAGTTTTACCGATGCGACAAAGGGACAGCCCCTTTGTCGCATTCCACCGGTCACCAGTATTAAGGAGTCGAAATGTCTGAGCTCAACCCCGTCCGCATTGCCGTTATCGGCGCCGGCGCCATGGGCCGCAACCACATCCGCTTTGTCACCGAGGAGCCCGAGGCCGAGCTCGTCGCCATCGCTGACGCCTTTGAGGGCGCCCGCGCCACGGCCGAGGCCGCCGGCGTGCCGTTTTATACCGATCCCGCCCAGATGATGGACGAGGTCAAGCCCGAGGCCGTCATTATCGCCACCCCCAACGACCTGCACCTGGGCGTTGCTCGCGAGGCCATCAAGCGCAACATCGTGCCGCTGGTCGAAAAGCCGATCTCCAACGACCTTGAGGATGCCCAGGCCTTCGCCGCCGAGGCCGAGACCGCCGGCGTGCCCGTGCTCGTGGGTCAGCACCGTCGCCACAACCCCTTCGTCAACAAGGCTAAGGAGATCATCGAGTCCGGCGAGCTGGGCAAGCTCACCGTGTCGAGCTTCCACTACATGATCTATAAGAATGACGAGTACTTCGATGTCGAGTGGCGCCGCAAGAAGGGTGCCGGCCCGATCCTGGTCAACCTGGTGCACGACGTCGACCTGCTCCGCTACCTGCTGGGCGAGCCCGTTGCCGTCCAGGGTATGCAGTCCAGCGCCGCCCGCGGTTTTGAGACCGAGGACTCCGCCGTGGTCAACGT
>DBFWDM010000205.1:0-5145 GCA_048484635.1 Collinsella sp. | reverse complement strand
GACCGCGTGTGCGCCGTGTCCGACAAGACCCACTACAACGAGATGAACGTCCTCTCTATGCATGCGCTTATCGGTGCCTACCAGCCGCAGGGCTACGAGTGGGTGGACGAGCTCAACCAGGTGCTTGCCGGCAATATCGAGTACTTCTGCAATTACGTGGACGAGCATTTTGAGGGCGTGTCCTATTCGCGTCCGCAGGGCACGTACATGGTGTTTCTGGACTGCACCGAGTGGTGCCGCGAGCATGGCCGCGATATTCAGTGGCTGCTCGACGAGGGGGCGCGCGTAGGCGTGGGATATCAGGACGGCCGCCCGTTCCACGGGCCCTGCCACATTCGCGTGAATCTGGCGCTGCCGCTTTCGCGCGTAAGGGAAGCGTGCGACCGCCTGGACCGCTACGTTTTTAATGCACGGTAAGTGAGCACTGCATGCGGGGTCTTCTGCCAAGTCGGCTGGAAGGCCCCGTGTGGTAAGGCATCTGTAACCATTGGGCGCAGACCTGCTGCGGAGGTTTATTTTTCCTGAATCTGCTTGCCGCAAAGATGCTCAATCGAAATCTCGTAGAGTTGGACGCCCTTGATGTCTTTGGCGATTTCCTTCTCGACTTCTTCGGCAGAAGGGTAGTACTTAAGCGCGAGCTGGCGGACTTTGTCCTCGATAAACGCAGGCGCCTCATCTACCAGGCGACAACGGCCAAAGACTACGACACTCATAACGTAGGGAGCCCAGTCGCCGTCCTGGTACCACTCGTTGCCGTAAACGGTAAAGCAGACCTTGTCATCGCGCTTGAGTGCGTCGACCTTGTGGCCAGCCTTGGCGCCATGGAAATAAATCTTGTCGTGCTCGGCGTCAAAGAAGTAGTTGACGGGAATGGCGTACGGGTAGCCATCGTCGCCGTTGACGGCAAAGACGCCGCGCTTGCAGGTAGCGAGCAGCTCGCGCGCTTCCTCGTCGGTGATGGCGCGTTTCTTTCGACGTAAGGGCCTAAACATCGTTGGTTTCCTTTCTGGCCGTGCATGGTGGTTGAGCACAAACTATAGCGAAACGGATCCGTATTTCTTGATGCGGGCGAGCATGTTTTTGAGCTTGTTAAAGTCGAGCGGTTTGGACAGATGGGCGTTCATGCCGGCGTCGTGTGCCGCCTTGGCGTCCTCGGCAAAGGCATTGGCGGTGAGCGCGATGATGGGGATATCGGCTGCATCGACCTTCTCGCTCAGACGAATCGCGCGGGTTGCCTCGTAGCCGTCCATGTCCGGCATCATAATGTCCATCAGGATCGCATCGAAGCTGCCGGCGGGATGCGACAGGTACAGATCGACAACTTCGTTGCCGTTGGCGGCGCGGGTGACCACGACGCCCTCGGATTCTAGCAGCGCCTGGGCAATCTCGGCATTCAATTCGTTGTCTTCGGCGAGCAGCACGTTCATGTCGGCGAGCGAGCAGTCGAGCGCCCTCTCGACCGTATCTGCCCGCGTCTGGGGGTTCTTGTCGATATCGAGCGGAATCTCCACGTAGAACGAAGTGCCCACATGGAGCTCACTGGTGACTTCGATGGTGCCGCCCATCAGTTCAATAAGCGACTTGACGATTGGCATGCCCATGCCGGTTCCTTGGAACTTGCTGCGCGCATCGTCACCTTCTTGGGCAAACGGCTCATAGATATGCTTTAAAAACTTGGGAGTCATGCCAATGCCGGTATCCGAAACGCTAAAGCAAAAGAGCGCGCGCCCGTTATCGAGTGGCTTGGTCTTTGAGCTAAAGGTGACGGAGCCGCCGTGCTTGTTGTACTTAATGCTGTTGTCTAACAGGTTGATCATGATCTGTCGGATATGGGTGGGACTGCCGATCATGTATGGCCCCGTGGCGTACGGCAGACTATTGTCCTGCATGGTGATGCCGTTACTGGACGCGCGGAGCTTGCACAGCACCAGCGTATCGTCACAGAGCTCTTTGAGGTTAAAAGGCGCATGCTCCAGTGTTAGCTTGCGGTCTTCGATTTTGCCCATCTCGAGGATGTCGTTGATCAGCGATAGCAGGTGATTGGCGGCAACGCGCGCCTTGGCACGGCTCTCGCGGGCGACCTGGATATCGCCTTCCTTCAATTCCTCGATCTCGATAAGGCCCAGGATACCGTTGAGCGGCGTACGGATGTCGTGGCTCATGCGCGTGAGGAATGCCGTCTTAGCGGCGTTGGCAGCATCGGCTTTTTTGCGCTCGGTTCGAGCGCGCACGAGTGCCCAGATGAGCAGGACGATGCCGACCGACAACATACCGATGAGGGTAGCTGCAATGGCGGTGCGGTTGCGATAAAGGAATTGAAGCGTGTTGGATTCCTGGGCCGTGTACGACGTGGAGGAGTAATTGCTTGCGGAGAGCGATTCTCCGGCATTGATGATGCCCTTGTTGATGATTCCCAGCAGCTCGGGCTTTCCGCGCGAAATCCAGCACGAGAGCTCACAGGTGTCAGGGAGCTCGGCCGTCTCGCAGTCCTCGAGATCGTAACGGTCACCGATGGTTTTTACGCGTGAACTGGGAGCGACGATGCAGTGCGCCGTTCCCTTCCTGAGGGCGTCGAACGCTTCATCGTCGGATTGGTATTCGGTTACGGTCGCTGTGGGGAACAGGCTTTCAAGTGCATTTTTGTTGACAAACGATGATTTGGTACAGGCAATGTTCTGAAGGTCTTTGTTCAGGTTGCCGCCGGTGTAGATGGCGGTGAGGGATATGGTCCCCAACGATATCGACTGCACAACGCCTGTTTGCTCGGCAAACCAGTAATCTCGGTATACCGGCAGCGCAACGTCTATGCTTCCCTTTGACAGGGCCTTTGACATCATCTTGTAGCTATCAAAGGCGACGGTTTTGACCGTAATGCCAAATTTATCGTGTAACGTCGTCGCAAGCGATGCGAGCGAGCCTTCCATTTCGCCGTCTTCGTCCTCGTTGCAGTAGGGGAGTTTGCCCGTAATGTAGCCGAGCGTGATGGTGTTGTTGTTTGCTTTGAGCCAGGAACATTCGGGGCCGTTGAGCGATGATGAACCGCTGTTTTGGGTCGAGTAGCTAGATTTGACTTCGTCGTTATAGCGTGGGTTGACGCGGGCGATTGCCGTCATGGCGGCATTGATGTCGTTCATCAGGTCGGGGCGGCTTTTGGGAACGGCAAGATAGTAGTCGTTCGAACCAATGTAGAACATGGGGGAGGCACTGGGCGACGAGATCGTGTCGTTCATGATGATGGCGTCGACCTCGTTGTTTGCGAGTGCGTCAAAGAGAACGGAGTCTCCGTCATACTCCCTGTATGTGCAGGCGATTCCCTCGTTGGCGAGCCACTGCTGGCCGACGAGGGTTTGCATAACACCGCGGTTGCAGCCGATAGTGAGCCCTTGAAGTGCTTGAGGGTCACCCTTTGCGAGGTCGTCACGGTCGGGCCTGGCGTAGATGTAGTAGCGCTCGGTGCCCTCGGGGTTCGAGGAAAAGAGCAGCTTTTGGGCGCGTTCCTCGGAGTAGGAGATGTTGGGCATGAGGTCGATCTCGCCCGCCTCGAGCATGTCCATAAGCTCGGTGAAGGTGCCGGAGACGTATTCGTACCGCCAGCCGGGCGTGTAGTATGACAGGGTCTGGAGGTACTCGTAACCCCATCCCGAGAGACGCTCGCCGGGGGTGCCGTCTTGGAAGCCCTCGTTGCTGACGAGCCAGCCGACGCGGACCGTTTTGACCTGTTGATCGGTGTTGGCGGCATAGACGGGGGCGGGCGCGGCGGCGCTCAGCACGGTAAGCGCGACAAGCACGATGACCAAGGCGCGAGATATAACTGAACGAAGGGCGACGGTAGCTCTCACGTGCAATCCTAACGAATCGAGACATTACCGCATAAGGATACCAGCTCAGCCTGCCCAGCCGGCAGCTGTACCGCTAAACGCTCCCGCCCGGCAGTTGGGGACAGCCCCTTTCTGCTGGCAGTTGGTAGTCATTGGGGACGTTCTTAAATGACTAGTTCCGTTTGCGGGGGAGGCGTGGGACAATACCGAGCGAATGCGATTGGTTGTTTGGGAAAAGGGGTCGCGATGAACAAGTTGAGGACGCTTGCCGACGTGTTGCGCCAGGCTGGCTTTGCGCGCATCACGGGCCTGTTTCTTATCTTTTACCTGCTGTGCTCGACGGCCGTCTGGTTGTCCGAGCCCGCGATCCTCACGTTTGGCGATGGGCTCTGGTTTAGCTTTGAGACGGTTTCGACCATCGGCTTTGGCGACATTCCGGCCGAAACACCGGTTGCCCGCGCTATTACCGTCGTCTTGAGCGTTATCAGCATTTTCTACATCGCCATGCTCACGGGCGTGGCGGTGAACTACTGCAATACGCTCATCAAGATGCGTCAAAAGGACACCATGGCGCGCTTTATGGACGATCTTGAGCATTTGGAAGAGCTCGATCGCGACCAGCTTGCCGATCTTTCGCGTCGCGTGCGCGAGTATCGTCGACGCCAGCGCTAAGACGAACGTCGTGCGCCACAACAGGGAGACAAATATGAACATCACCGTGTACCTGGGTGCCAGTGCTGGCAATGACCCGGCGTTTCTGCCCGCGGTGCAGGAACTGGGCAACTGGATTGGCGCCAACGGACACGCGCTCGTGTACGGCGGGTCCAAGTCGGGCCTGATGGGTGCGCTCGCCGATAGCGTGCTCGATGCCGGCGGACATGTGACGGGTGTGGAGCCGAGCTTTTTTATCGAGGCCGAGTTTCAGCACGACGGAATCGACGACCTTATCGTGACGAGTGATATGGCAGAGCGTAAGGCAAAGATGATTGAGCTCGGCGATGCGTTCATTGCCTTTCCGGGCGGCACGGGCACGCTCGAGGAGATTGCCGAGGTTATTTCTGCGGTATCGTTGGGGCACTTGAGCGCGCCGTGCATCCTGTATAACCTGGACGGTTACTACAACGACCTCAAGGCGCTACTCGGGCACATGATTGATAAAGGGCTTTCGAGCCCGAGGCGCCAACAAGGCATCTACTTTGCCGACGATTTGCGCGAGATTGCCTCGATTATCAACGGATAAGTCTTGAGCCTGCCCCACTATGGCTCCCAATGGTGCCGTTTGCGGCGCAGGTGGTTGGCTCGTTCGGGCAACGCTCGCTCTACAATA
>DBFWDM010000204.1:0-1679 GCA_048484635.1 Collinsella sp. | reverse complement strand
GGCTACATCGTCGCCGACGAGGAGACCGGCCAGACCACCGATCCCCGCATCTGGGCCGGCGGCGACATCGTCACCGGTGCCGCTACGGTCATTCTGGCGATGGGCGCCGGCAAGAAGGCCGCCGCTTCGATCACCAAGAGCTTGCTGGGCGAGTAATCACCTACAGCGCTAGCCATCAAACGGCAAAGTCCCCGTCGAGCACACGCCCGGCGGGGACTTTTTCTATACCGGCCGCCCAAACCACCACAAAGGTGCCTGTCCCCTTTGTAGTGGTTTTGGTCGGCTAGCCTTCGAGCTGCGCCACTTTGTAGCGGTAGGCTGCGGCGATGACATCCTTGCAGCCTTCGCGGCCCAGCTTGGCGCGGTTGACGACGATGTCCTTGCCGCTCGTCATCTTCCACTTTCCGGCGCTGTAGCGCTTATAGAACGCCTCGCGCGCCTTCTGCTGCTGCTTGACCAGCTTGGCGCCCTTCTTTTTGTTGAGGCCGCGCTTCTTGCGCACGATCTCGACGCGGTCCTCAAAGGGCGCAGTCACCAGCACGGCGATGTGATTGGGGTTGTTGCGCAGCAGATAATCGGACAGACGGCCTTCGATAATGCAGCTCTCGGTCTCACCCAGATCCAAAATCACCTGGCTCATCTTTTGGAACAACTTGTCCGAGTACGAACGCGCATCGTAGCGGTCGGGCAGAAACGCCATGTTCTCCACGGCCAGACGCTCGTCGTAGGCGGCCATCTTGTCGAGCGACTCGCCCGCGCGCAGCGAAGCACGCACCAGCAGCTCGTTATCGTACAGCGGAATCCCCAGCTCATCGGCGAGGATACGACCAATCTCGTGGCCCTCGGCGCCAAAGTCGCGCGCGATGGTAATGACCACAGGACTCTTCTTATTCTCCAGACCGCTCATCGCGATTCCTTTCTCTATGTGACAAAGGGACAGTCCCTTTGTCACATTCTACGCTGCCACCATTCGCCTCTGATATGCGCGAACCAGCAACGAGATACCAAAGTTGAGCACAAAGTACATCGCAAATACCAGGCCGTAGAGCATAAGCACCTGCGACAGGTCGATCGCATGGGCCATCACGACGTTTGCCGTGTACATGAGCTCGGCCACGTTAATGCCCGAAAGATACGAGCTGTCCTTGATGACAGTCGTGCACTGGCTAAACAGCGCCGGAATGATCGTCTTAAACGTCTGAGGCAGAATGATGTAGCGCATGGTGGCAAAGAAGCCGAAGCCCTGGCTCTGTGCTGCCTCAAACTGGCCGCGCGGAATCGAGTTGAGGCCGCCGCGCACAATCTCGGCCATAACAGCGCTGGTAAACAGCGTAAAGGCGATGGTCGAAATCACAATGTCCAAACCCTGCACCGTAAAGTAGATAAACAGGATCCACAGCAGGTTTGGCGTGCAACGGAACAGCTCAATATAGGCGCTCACCAAAATACGGAACGGGCGGGGCGCATAGCTCTTAACGAGCGCCAGCACCGTGCCAAAGATGAGCGAGAAAAAGATCGACAGCGCCGAGATCTCGATCGTCTTAACAAAGCCGCCCCAAATGTAGAGCAGGTTGGTCGCGTTGAAGATTTCCATGCGCTAGGCCTCCTCTACGTTGTCGAGCCCCAGCTCGGCCAGGCTCACGCCGCGCGGACGCTCCTTGGAGCGGCGCTCGAGCCAC
>DBFWDM010000203.1:0-5061 GCA_048484635.1 Collinsella sp. | reverse complement strand
GTCTCCCCCGCGGCAGGCGCCCAGAATGGCGTCGGCCAAGGCGTGCGCGAGCACATCGGCATCCGAGTGGCCCAGCAGGCCGCGCTCGTAGGGAATGTCGACACCGCCGATGATACATCGACGCCCCTCCACCAGACGGTGGACGTCGTAGCCATGGCCAATGCGCAGGTTACTGAACATGGGGAAGGTCCTCTCCCTCGGCCATGCGGCCAAGCAGAATCGCGGTTACGGGACGCAGGTCCTCGGGCACCGTCACCTTAAGGTTATCGCGCGGGCTCTGGACGCAGCGGACGCGCCCACCCATGCGCTCGACCAGCGACGAATCATCGGTGCCGATAAAGCCCTCGGCAATGGCTGCAGCATGGGCGCGCTTCATAGCATCGACGCTAAAGATCTGCGGCGTCTGCGCTGCCCAGTAGAGCTCACGCGGCGGCGTCTCGACGATATTGTCGCCATCGACGATCTTGAGCGTGTCGATCGCGGGCTGGCCGCACACGACACCGTCGAGCGAGCGGTCGCTCACGAGCACGTCGATAGCGTGGTCGATGGCCTCGGTCGTAATGAGCGGACGGGCGCCGTCGTGGATAGCGACATATTCGAAACCCGCCGGCACCGCGTGCACGCCGGCGCGGGTGGAATCCTGACGAGTATCGCCGGCATCGGCAAAGCTGATGGGCGTGTCATAGTCAAACGGGTCGATAGCCAAGCGGCGCATCTCGGCACGGCGCTCGGCAGGGCAAACCACGACGATATGGCCGACCTTGTCGCTACGATCGAACGCGCGGATGGACCAGCTCATGAGCGGACGGCCCGCCACGTTAACGAGCTGCTTGCCGCCGGGATTTCCAAAGCGCTGGCCGCTGCCGCCGGCAACGACCACGGCGCATACGGGCGCCATTATGCGTTCCCCTGTTTGGTGCCCTTCATGCGGTACAGCGAGTCCGCAAGAATGGCAGGGTTGTTGACGCCAAAGTCGCCCAAGCGCTCCGGATCCTCGCTGATGTCATCCATGAGCTCCTGCAGCGAGCCGTACTCGTCGACGATCTTCTCGGCCACGCCGTCGCGCACGACGGACACGCGCGAAAGCGTGCGCAGGCCCAGCGGCGTCATGACGGAGTCCTCGTCCAAGTCGTCATAGCCCAGAACTGCCGCCACGTGCTGCGGGTCGGACAGGTCCTTAGGCGTCATACGGGCAAGCTCAGCGCGAATCTTCTCGGCGTTGGCCTCAGAGGAATCGCTTGCGTAGTCGCGGATCATCAAGTCGTATTCGGTATCCATGCTGGAGCCCGCGAGCTGCTCGAGCTGCATCTGCACGAGCTTGCCCTGGTTACCCAGCTTGACGATGCAATCCTTAAGCTCGGTCTTTGCCTGTTGCATGATCTCGAAACTCGAGAAGATGCCGGTGATGTCGGCGAGCGTGACGTAGTCGTCGAGCTCAAGGGCCGTCAGGCGCAGCAGGGAGCGATCGAGCGACTGACGGGTAGTCTGGAGCGTGGCGACGAGCTGGTTGACCGAGCTCATGATGGTGGTGACGGGCTGGATCTCGTAGCTCTTGCCGTGGACGTACACGTTGACGACGGCACGACGAGCCGAAACCGAGATCACGATGGCGTCGGTGAGCACCGACATGCGAGCGGCAGTACGGTGACGCATGCCCGTCTCACTCGTGGCGAGCGAGGGATCGGGATTGAGGTGGAAGTTGGCACGCAGGATCTGGGTGAGGTCGCCATCGATAACGATGGCACCGTCCATCTTGGAGAGCTCGAACAGGCGGTTCGAGGTAAACGAAATGTTGAGCGGGAAGCCGTCGTTACCGGCGGCGAGCACGTTTTCGGTGTCGCCGACGCAGATAAGGGCGCCCAGGTGACCGGCAATGATCATGTCGAGGGCGGTGCGGATCGGCTGACCGGGGGCAGTCAGGCGGATGGCCTGTTCCATACGCTTTTGCAGCTCGTTCTTATCCAAGGCATCGCTCCCATCGTATACGCTCCATAAACGTCAATAAGTTTCTCACGGTTTGCCCCTGTGACGCCCGCAAAATCCGATGCTTACAGAATGAGCGAACACAGCTGAGAGCCCCAATCCAAATGAGCTGCTTATGTGGTAGCATCGGGATTCGCATAAATGAGGGAGTAGTCGCGTGATCGGGTTCGCCTCCGGTGGCGCGGCAAGTCAACACACTGGCCGATGCGGCCTGGCTTGCCTTAATGAACGAGACTCGTGGCTGTGCGCGCAACGCGTACGCCACGAGTCTTTTTTGTTACTCCCCCAAGAGGTACACGCGGGCCCGCCCGCAGAGAGGGAGCCAGACTATGGGACTCGCAGAGCTCGTGTTGCTCGCCGTTGGCCTTTCGATGGACGCCTTTGCCGTATCCATCTGCAAGGGCCTTGGCATGAAGAAGATCAACCTTAAGGTCGCCGTAGTGCTCGGCCTGTTCTTTGGCGGCTTCCAGGCAGGCATGCCCGTGATCGGATGGGCGCTTGGCAGTCAATTCATGAGCATCATCGGCCCCATCGACCACTGGATCGCCTTTATCCTTTTGGCCTTCATCGGCAGCAAAATGCTGTGGGAAGCCTTTACCGAAGACGAGGATGAAGACGACGGCAAGGATGCCGAGAAGATTGAACTGGGCGAGTACCTGATCCTCGCCATCGCCACCTCAATCGACGCCCTGGCCGTGGGCATCTCGTTTGCCGCGCTCTCGGTTGACATCGTGCCCGCTGTATCGCTTATCGGCGTCACAACGTTTATCTTCTCCGTCGCCGGCGTAGCGATCGGCCACACCTTTGGCGCGCGCTACGAAAAACCCGCCACCATCGTGGGTGGCGTCGTGCTCATCCTTATCGGCCTCAAGATCCTGCTGGAACACTTGGGTTTTTTGGTGCTGTAAAACACCCTTCAAAACTAAACGTCCGTATGAGGTCTCATGCAGAGTTTTGCATGGGCCTTTTCATGCAGACTTTTGCATGTCATACTAGGATGCAAAAGTCTGCACGTTAGGAGATTGCCATGGATACCCTTCCCATCACCACGCCGCGCCAAGCCGGCATCTACGTGCGTCAGGCGCGCGAGGCGCAGGGGATCACCCGTGCCGCCCTCGCTAAAAAAGCCGGTGTTTCGGAACGCCTGCTCGCATCGCTCGAGCTGGGAGATGCCACGGGCATTCGGCTCGACAAGCTGCTGGCAGTTTTCGGTGCTCTTGGACTGGCGCTCGCCGCTCAAGGGGATATAGGCGAAACGAAAAATGAGCAACCAGTCGACGCCCCGCATGCTGATCAACCTTGCAGCACCTCCAGACGCCATCACGCCCAACGTCTTCATCATCGCAACCGTCGCAGCACAACCATTCCGGCTCTTGCAGATGCCCCCTTTACATCCGCACTCTACGACGAGGTCTTCGCCGATTTCGCCATGTCCAATCTCGGAGTCTCGATTGCCACAAACGCATCTAGCCAAGCCATGCCCGAAGGGAAATAGCCAATGGCCAGAACATCACTTCGGACCATTATTTGCGGCGTGCCTGCTGGAACGCTCACGCAAGATGAGAACGGTCTTATCAGCTTTACCTACGATCATGACTATGACGGGCCAGCCCTATCGACCAACATACCCGTATCGAATCGCACATACGGACAACAGGTCATGAATCCGTACCTGTTTGGCCTTCTACCCGACAGCGAGGACCAACGAAAAGCGATTGCCGCCGAATTCGACGTTAGGCCCAACAATCCCGTTGCGTTGCTCAGCCATATCGGACTCGACTGTCCGGGCGGCGTGCAGTTTTGTGCCGAAGAAGATACCGACGCCGTCCTGCATCGCGCTGGCGAATACCGCCCTATAGACAACCACGAAATTGCTCTTCGTCTCAAGTCGATCAGAGATGACCGCGATGCATCGTGGATGGGTCTAGATGAAAGTTGGTCACTTGGAGGCAACCAGGGCAAGTTCGCGCTCGCGTTCATAAACGGCCGCTGGTGCGAATGCATGGGCTCCTCGCCCACGACGCATATTTTCAAAAATGGCGTTATCGGATTTAAACTCGAGGCTCTCAATGAGTTTGTCTGCATGAAAAGCGCCCAGCGCGCCGGCATCGCAACGGCAAACGTCGAATATCGTATGTTTGAGGACGAACCTGCCCTCATTGTTGAGCGCTATGACCGCGTGAAAGTCAAAGACGGAACGATCAGGCGCCTACATCAAGAAGACCTCTGTCAGGCACTTGGGGTGATGCCCGCCCAAAAGTACACGGCAGACGGCGGCCCGACCACACGCGACATTCAAGAGCTCCTCGTAAATACGAGCCACCATCAACTTAACCTGTATCTGTTTACGCAGATACTTTTCTTTAACGCCATCATCGGCGCACCGGATGCGCACGCGAAAAACTATTCCCTGCTCCTTGGAAACGACGGCGCAGCCATGATGGCTCGAATGTACGATGTCGCGTCGGGTTTGGCGTATGAGCGCATGCGCCGCCGGGCGCGCCTTGCCATGAGCGTTGGCGGCGAAAATCGTGTGGGGCGCATCGGTCCAGGCGCTATCCGCCGATACCACGGTATGGGCGACCCCGTGCTGGAGGCGGCGCTTACCGATGCCGGGCTATCCGAGAAGTTTTGCTTTGCGACCATGATGGACCTCGCCTACGAAGTGCCCATTTGCATGGAAGAGGTCATGGACGAATACGCCGATCTGCCCGGCATGGCGGACCTGCGCGAGCATATGCTCGGCCCCGTCCGCGAAAACTGCCAGCGCACCCTCGACCTCATCAAGGCAGAAATGGACTAGGTGGCCTTAATTTCGCAATTATCAAACAAAAGAGAGGGGACACCCGTCGCAAAAGCTCGGATGTCCCCTCTCGTAATGTCATTTGCAATCCGCTAGCACGTGGCTCGAACTGCTGCTAGCGCAACCTTTACGCAGCGAGGCGCTTGAGGACGTCGATGAGCAGCTCGTAGAAGCGCTCGGCAGAAGCGAGCTCCATGCTCTCGTCCGGGGTGTGGACATCGGAGAGCGTCGGGCCCACGGCGATGGCGTCCAGGCCGTGCAGGGCCTCGGCAAAC
>DBFWDM010000202.1:0-4204 GCA_048484635.1 Collinsella sp. | reverse complement strand
ACGATGAGCTTCGCGGACTGATCGACGACCTCGTGATCATAGCCCTTGAGGCGAATGCGGATCTTCTGGGTAGCCAACTTAAACCTCCAAAGAGTGCGAGAGATGTTCTCGCGGATTACGTAACAGGGAGCTCGAACTTAGGCGTTCTTGCTCATGACCTCGTCCACGATGGACTTGGGCGCGGGCTCATAAGAGTCGAACTGCATCGTGTAGGATGCACGGCCCTGGGTCTGGGAGCGAAGGTCGGTAGCGTAACCGAACATCTCGCCCAGCGGCACCTTGGCACGGATGAGCTTGCTGTTTTTGCGATCCTCCATGCCCTCGATCTTGCCGCGGCGACCGGAGAGGTTGCCCATAACGTCGCCCATGTACTGCTCGGGGGTCTCGACCTCGACAGCCATGATCGGCTCGAGCAGCTGCGGATCGGACTTCTTGAGGGCGTCCTTGATAGCCATGGAACCGGCGATCTTGAAGGCGGCCTCAGAGGAGTCGACCTCGTGGTAAGAACCGTCGAACAGGGTGACCTTAACGTCGAGGACCGGGAAGCCGGCGATAACACCGGTGTTCAGGGCCTCCTGGATGCCCTTGTCGATGGACGGGATGTACTCCTTAGGCACGACGCCGCCGACGATAGCGTTGACGAACTCGTAGCCGAAGCCCTCCTCCATCTTCTCGAGCTTGATGACGGCGTGACCGTACTGACCGCGACCGCCGGACTGACGGACGAACTTGCCCTCAGCCTTCTCGACGTCGTGACCAGCGGTCTCGCGGTAGGCAACCTGGGGCTTACCAACGTTAGCGTCAACCTTGAACTCGCGGAGCAGACGGTCGACGATGATCTCGAGGTGCAGTTCGCCCATGCCGGCGATGATGGTCTGGCCGGTCTCGTGGTTGGTGGACACCTGGAAGGTCGGGTCCTCCTCGGCGAGCTTGGTCAGAGCCAGGGACATCTTGTCCTGCTCGGCCTTGGTCTTGGGCTCGATGGCAACGTCGATAACGGGCTTAGCGAACTCGATCTTCTCGAGGACGATCTCCTTGCCCTCGGCGCACAGGGTGTCACCGGTGGTGGAGTTCTTGAAGCCGACGCAAGCGACGATGTCGCCGGCGGCAGCGTCGTCACGGTCGATACGCTCGGCGGCGTTCATCTCGAGGATGCGGCCGAGGCGCTCGCGCTGACCGTTGGAAGCGTTGACCACGTAGGAGCCGGACTCGGCGCGGCCGGAGTAAACGCGGACGTAGGTGAGCTTACCGACGAACGGGTCGGTCATGATCTTGAAGACCAGGCCGGAGAAAGGCTCGTCGAAGGAAGGATGACGCTGGATCTCCTCGCCGGTGTCCGGATCGGTACCGGTGACGGCCTCAACGTCAAGCGGGCTGGGCAGGTAGTCGACGACAGCGTCGAGCAGCTCCTGGACGCCCTTGTTCTTGTAGGCGGAGCCCACGAAGACGAGGTTGAGCTCGTTGGCCAGAACGCCCTTGCGCAGAGCAGCCTTGAGCTCCTCGACGGTGAAATCCTCCTCCATGAGGATCTTCTCCATGAGCTCGTCGTCAAAGCTGGCAGCAGCGTCGAGGAGCTCCTCGCGCTTGGTGGCAGCGATGTCGGCGAACTCAGCCGGGATCTCGTCCATCGGCTCGGGGTAGGTCATGCCCTTCTCGTCGGCCTTGAAGTCCCATGCAGTCATGGTAACCAGGTCGATGACGCCCCAGAAGTTGTCCTCGGCACCCATCGGGACCTGAGCGGCCACGGCGTTAGCGTCGAGACGATCCTTCATGGTCTCGATAGCGTTGAAGAAGTCAGCGCCCACGCGGTCATACTTGTTGATGAAGGCGATGCGGGGGACGTTGAAGGTAGAAGCCTGACGCCAAACGGTCTCAGACTGGGGCTGAACGCCGGCAACGGCGTCGAAGACGGCGACAGCACCATCGAGGACGCGCAGGCAGCGCTCGACCTCGGCGGTGAAGTCAACGTGGCCCGGGGTGTCGATGATCTGGATGCGGTAGTCCTTACCGTCCTTGTTCCAGAAGCACGTGGTAGCAGCGGAGGTAATGGTTACGCCGCGCTCCTGCTCCTGAACCATCCAGTCCATGGTGGCAGCGCCCTCATGGACCTCACCGATCTTGTGGGTCTTACCGGTGTAGTAAAGAATACGCTCGGTCGTGGTGGTCTTACCAGCATCGATGTGAGCCATGATGCCGATGTTACGGGTATCGGAAAGCTTGTACTTAGGCTTAGCCATGTTAGTTCCTTACCTTAACTTACCAACGATAGTGAGAGAACGCGCGGTTGGCCTCGGCCATCTTGAAGACGTCCTCACGCTTCTTGACGGAAGCGCCCAGGCCGTTGGAGGCGTCGAGGATCTCGTTGGCGAGACGCTCGGCCATGGTCTTCTCCTTGCGAGCGCGGGAGAAGTTGACGATCCAGCGGATACCCAGAGCGGTGGAACGACGGGAGTTGACCTCCATCGGGACCTGATAGGTAGCGCCACCGACACGCTTGGGCTTAACCTCGAGCGTGGGCTTGACGTTGTCCATAGCCTTCTTGAAGGTAGCGAGAGCGTCGCCACCCTCGGACTTCTCGGCAACGATCTCGAAAGCGGTGTAAACGATGCGCTCAGCGGTGGCCTTCTTGCCGTCAAGAAGGACCTTGTTGATGAGCTGAGTCACCAGGCGGTTGTTGTAAACGGCGTCAGGCTGAACCTCACGACGATTAGCTGCTGCACGACGCGGCATGTGAAATCTCCTTAAGTGTCTACCGTGCGGCGCTTAGGCGGCACACGGCGAAAGTATCAAAACGTTATCTGGCTTATTTGGCCTTGGGGCGCTTAGCACCGTACTTGGAACGGGCCTGCATACGGTTCTGGACCGGAGCAGCGTCGTAGGCGCCACGGATGACGTGATAACGGACACCAGGGAGGTCACGGACACGACCGCCGCGGACGAGCACGATGGAGTGCTCCTGCAGGTTGTGGCCCTCACCCGGGATGTAAGCAGTAACTTCGATGCCGTTGACGAGGCGAACACGGGCAACCTTACGAAGAGCCGAGTTCGGCTTCTTGGGGCTCGTGGTGAAGACACGGGTGCACACGCCGCGCTTCTGGGAGTTGTGCTGCAGAGCAGCGTTCTTGGACTTCTTGGGCACGGAACGACGGCCCTGGCGAACCAGCTGGTTAATAGTAGGCAAAGCGTACTCCTTCTCGAATGATTCCAGCTTTCTGTAAAGTGCAACGGCTTGAATCGAGGGGTCAGCATCCCCCTACGAAACACGCAGTTCGATAGGATACGTGCCGTTAGCTGTGTCGTCAACAGACCACGCCGCCGGGCGTATCCTTAAATAGCCACATTTCCGCAAAGCCTACACAAAAGGAATCCCCTTCTGTGCGCGGGGGCAGATTCCCGGAACGGGCCGCCCGCTGTTTAAGTTTGCTGCTCTACAGTCCTGCGCAAGACGGAAAGCACATTAAGTGCTTTCCTTTGCGTGCGGAACTCGCGACAAACTTAAACAGCGGGCGGCCCGTTCCGGGAATCCGACGTGCTCGTCGGGGGAACGTTCCTCATCAAAAAAGACCCGCTTCCCTGTTGGGAAACGGGTCTTTGGAAGGACGGTTAACGTACTTGGAAGTTACTCCTCGTCGTTGTCCTTGGCCTCTTCGGCGTCGTCGGTGTCCACGAGCTGGTTAAGCAGCTCGTCGAGAGAAGCCATGTCCTCGTTGATCGCGCCGTTGGCGGGAGCCTTCTTGTCGTCGATCGGGGCGCCCAGGAGCTCCTCGTCGGCGTCGGCGTGATGCGTCGGAGCGGAAGTACCCAGCAGGATATCGTCCGGACCGTCGGGGCTAAAGACCATCTGCAGCAGCTGCGAGAGGTCTTCCTCGTCGGCAACATCGTCGTTGTTCTCGAGGATGTAGAGCAGGTCGTGGGCCTCCAGGCCGTCACGGAGCTCCTCGATTGCCTTGGCACCGATACCATCGATGCGCAGCAGATCCTCCTCGGACTTGCCAACCAGGTCGCCGACCGTCTCGATGCCGACCTCGCTGAACTTGTTGGTCCAGCGCTGCGACACGCCCAGGTCGTCGAACAGGTACAGGCGAGCCTTCTCGGCGGAGATGGTGTGGCCGTTGCGGGTGAACGAACCGTCAGCACCACCGAACTCGTCGTAGCCGGCCCAGTCGAGCTGCTGCGGGAGCTGCTCGTCCAGGTCCTTGAGCTC
>DBFWDM010000201.1:0-1984 GCA_048484635.1 Collinsella sp. | reverse complement strand
GGTGTGCCACGATGTCGATGGCTATCTGCGCGAGCATACGTTTAAACTCATCGAGGCGGCAGCCGAGGGTGTGGCCCAGATGCTGCTGCGTCGTTACCCCTTGCTGCTTGGCGTGCGTGTTAAGCTCGATAAGCCTTGGGCTCCCGTCGGTCTTCCCCTGGCAAGCTGCGGCGTCGAGATCGAGCGCGTGCGCTAACCGGTTCTAATACGTCTCTATGGGCGGCTGCTTGAGCCGCTGCGATAGAGCTCTATTGTTGGGACAGTACGTGTCGAGCAGGGCGTGAAACCGCTGATTGTGGCTTGGCTCGAGCAGGTGGACGAGCTCGTGGGCGACAACCATGCCGAGACACTCGATGGGATAGGCGGCAAGTTCGCGTGCGATGCGAACGGCACCGGATTTGGGCGTGCATGAGCCCCAACGCGTTTTCATGCTACGTACGGAAACGCGGGAAACGGCGACACCCATTGCGATTTCGTACGCGCGTACCATATCGCGCAGCGCCGTGGTGACCTCGGATGCATAGAGTTGGTCGATGCGGGTCTGGAGCTCATCGGACGTCAGGCCGTCGAGGGTTGCGCGCCGCTTGGCCTGTGGGCGTTCGTTCGATTTGTCGGCACCTATAAAACTTGCGAAGGTGGCCTGCTTGGGCCGCGGTGCGGGTGACTTAAAGTTGTGATCGAGCGCATCTTGTACCGTGATGGGCTTGCCCCAAAGTGCAATGATGGACGAGGGGCTGAGCGGCTCTCGCGCCGTCGCCTGACGTTGCTCGCGCTGGGCAAGCCGGCTGATAATCCAGGCGCTGTTGCGCTTCACAAACGCTTCGATACGCTCGCGGCTGGCGCCGAGCGGTGCACTGGCGTGGACCTCACCGCTCGATGTGACGCGTAGGTTGAAGTTCTTGACGCGCTTTTTGGTAACGACGACGGGGATGGATGTGCCATCCGGTCGGGATACGGTAATCGTAAATTGCTGCGTCAAAAGCGGTCCTTCAGATTGGGGACGGGCCGGCATGTCGACCGTTCGGCATGCCGGCCCGCTCAAGGGATGTGAAATTAATAACGCTCAAAGAAGGCAAGCGCGTTGTCGCTGCAGAGCTTTTGCATCACGGTCTTGCCAAAATGCTTGGAAAGCATGTTCTGGAACTCGGGCATCTTGCTGGCATCGGAGAGGAAAGCGGGCACCGTGGCGCCGTCCCAGTCGCCGCCGAGCGCGATGACGTCCTCGCCGCCCAGGTCGAGCCAGTGCTCGATATGTGCCGCCAGCTGGTCGAAGGTGACGTCTGCGGCGGTCTTGTCGGTTGCGTCGTTGGAAAGGAACTCGCTGCAGTAGTTGAGGCCGACGATGCCACCCATGTCGCGGATGGTGCGGAACTGGTCGTCGGTAAGGTTGCGTTTGGCGCCGCAAACCGCACGGGAGTTGGAGTGGCTGGCGACGAAGGGACGCGTGGCGCGGGCGGCGACCTCGTCAAAGCACTCATCGTTGAGGTGGGAGACGTCGAGCACCATGCCAGCGTGCTCCATCTGCGTAAGCGCCTCGATGCCGGCGGCGGTGAGGCCGGCGTGGGTGTCGTGGCCGCTCGCGAGCGGTCCCTGCGCGTTCCAGCTGAGTGATGACATGAGTACGCCCAAGCTCTTGAGCACCTCGATCAGCGCGGGGTCCTCGGCAAAGAACGTGGCGTTTTCGATGGTGTGGATGCAGGCGACCTTGCCGTCTTTGAGCGCGGGGCGAATGTCTGCCGCGCTGCGTACGTTGACCATGCGGTCGTGGTTGAGCATTGCCTGGCCGCTCATATGCGCCATGATCTGCGCCTGGAAGCGCGCGGCGTGGGCGGTGGGAATCTCATCGGGGACAAACGTGGCGAAGCACTGTGCCCACGGCGTGTTGCCGATCTTTGCGAGCGAGATGGCGCAGGCGTTGCCCTCGATGAGGTCGAAATCTTGCGGATGCGTTTCGTCGCCGGGGAAATAACCGTCGGTGCCGGCG
>DBFWDM010000200.1:0-9371 GCA_048484635.1 Collinsella sp. | reverse complement strand
CAGCTTGCCTTCGTCGAGCATCTGCTTGAGGACGGATGCCATGGCCTTAAAGTTGTAGGGCATCATCATCTTTTTGAGCAGCGGGCTCACCAGGCCCGGGACCTTCTGATACTGCATGACGATGTTGTAGGCCGTCTGGATACCCACGGTGTCGAATACGCGGAATGGGCCCTTGGGAGCACCAGTGCCGCGCGTCCATGCGAGGTCGATACTCTTGGGGTCGCTGACGCCCGAGACATACAGGTCAAGGCCCGAGAGCAGCCACGGCACCAGCATAGAGTTGAGCAGGTAACCGTTCTTTTCCTTGTTGACGGGAAGTGCCAGCATGCGAATGTCGTTGGCGAAGTCGACGAGCTCGTCGAAATAGCGCTTGTCGGTCTGGTCCTGGGCCATGACCTCGGTCATGTTGTTCTTCCAGATGGAGTTGGCAAAGTGCAGCGACAGGTACTTCTCGGGGCGACCAGTGTACTTGGCAAAGGTGCTCGGCAGCAGCGTAGAGGAGTTCGTCACGATGACGGTCTTTTGCGGCAGAACCGGGGCGAGCTTCTTGTAGAAGTCGATCTTTGCCTGGGTGTCCTCGGCCATAGACTCGATGACCAAGTCGGCGTCGGCAACGGCCTTGGCGAGGTCGAGCTCCAGCTTGAGTGTGGAGTAGGCACGCTCAACGGCGGCGAGCGCCGCCTCCCTGTCGAAGGTCTGGTCGCTATCGGCGATACCGGCACACCACTCGCCCGTGCCGTCCGCCATACCCTCGATTGCCGCGATGCACTCCTCGCGCACATGATCGATCTTGGGCTGGGTGCGGCCGATGCTGCCCTCGCTGCGCAGCCAAATCGTTACATCAAAGCCGCAGTAGGCAGCCTGAAAGGCAATCTGGCTTCCTAACACGCCGCCGCCGGCAACACAAACGGTCTTGTAGCTCATAGGAACAGTCCTCTCTTACGTAATTCCATAGATGTGTATTTATTCAACCGTAAGGGGGCTGCACGCTGGGGGTGGGTTCTATAAACGGACGGTAATTTGCGGCGAACGGCTACACCTGTTCATTAACTCTCGATTTTGAGGGCATTTTTTGACGCTGCTGAACCGCTGTTTTCGGAAGTGCGGGGAAAAATCGGGGTTCGCCGACCAGACCGGCTTTTTTACAACAAAACCGCAGGTCGTGAGAGTCTAAAAAGGCGGTGTGCTCAGGAGGTTCGCGTTTTTTCCCGCACTTCCGAAATTCGAGTGCACAGAAGGCTGCGACAAAACGATTTGCGCAACATATGTCCAGCAAAAACGGGTGGTAGCCGGTACGGCTGCCACCCGTTTGTCTCATATCTAGCCCATAGCAGGCCAGTTACTTCTTAATGCCGCGTCCCAGGCGCTCAGCGACCGACGCCACGGCACTCTCGTCGACCGAGCCGCAGCTCACGCAGCCATCGTGGGCACGCATCTGGCCGGTGACCTCGTCCATCGCGAGCGGCGCCACCTTCTCGAGCTTAAAGCCCTTGCCGGCGCGCATGTTTTCCTTGGCCACGCTGATCATGAGCTTAATGCGGTTGAGCTGGTTGACCTCGGACGCGCCGGGGTCGTAGTCCACCGCGACGATGTTGCTCTCGGGATGCTGGCGGCGCAGCTCCTTGATCACGGCCTTACCCACTACGTGGTTGGGCAGGCACGCGAAGGGCTGCGTGCAGATGATGTTGGGCGCACCGTGGTCGATCAGGTCGAGCATCTCGGCCGTGAGCAGCCAGCCTTCGCCCATGTTGTTGCACACCGAAAGCACCGTACGAGCCTTGTCCGCCATGGTGCCAATGCGCTCGGGCGCCTCGAAGCGGCGGGACTTTTCGAGCATCTCCTCCACCGGCGTGCGCATCCAGTCCACCAGCTTAATGAGCGCCTGCATGCTAGCGCGCGCCGTGGCAGAGCTTCCCAGCTCGTCTTTTTGAAGCTCGGCGTTGCTCATGGAGTACAGGAAGAAGTCGAGCAGGCCCGGTACCACGGCCTCGCAGCCCTCGCGCTCAATGACATCGACCACGTGGTTGTTGGCCGTGGGATGGAACTTGACCAGGATCTCGCCAACCACGCCCACGCGCGGCTTGGTACCCTCGCCCACAAGCGGCATGGTGTCGAACGCGCGGATGGCCTCGCGGCACAACTTGGTGTAGTTGTGCCTGTTGAACTTAGGCGCCAGCTTGCGGGCGCGCGCCATGTACTCCTCGTAGAGTGCGTTGGCGGCACCGGGCGTGGCCTCGTACGGGCGGCAACGATAGAGCATCTGCATCATGACGTCACCAAAGAGCACTGCGTAGACTGCCTGCTTAAGCAGTGCCGGCGTAATCTTAAAGCCGGGGTTGTCCTCACCGAGCGCCACGGCCGAAAGCGAGATCACCGGGATCTCGGGGTGGCCGCTCTCGCGCAGGGCCTTGCGGATGAGTGCGATGTAGTTGGTGGCACGGCAGCCGCCGCCGGTCTGGCTGATAACCACGGCCGTCTTGGACAGGTCGTACCGACCGCTCTCGATGGCCTCCATAATCTGGCCCGTCACCAGGATCGACGGATAGCAAATGTCATTGTTCACGTAGCGCAGGCCAGCCTCGACGGCATCGTGATCGGTCGAGGGCAGCAGCTCCAAGTTGTAGCCGGCACCGCGGAACACCTCTTTGACCAGGTCAAAGTGAATCGGCGCCATCTGCGGGCACAGGATGGTGTAGCCCTCCTCGCGCATCTGCTCGGTAAAGGGCACCTTGGGCCACGCGGTCGAAGCACTCTCACGCTGCGCCTCAAACGTGTACTTGCGGCTCGCGAACGCGGGGGCATCCGTGGAGGGCGCCACCGGCGCGGCATCGCCTTGCTCGTAGGCCTCGCCCGCGGCCGTGGCATCGGCCAGGCGCTCGGCCTCCTGGTCCTTGAGCGCTGCCATGAGCGAGCGGATGCGGATGCGCGCGGCACCCAGGTTAGACACCTCGTCGATCTTAAGCACGGTGTAGATCTTGCCGCTGGCTTCCAGAATCTCCTGCACCTGATCGGTGGTCAGAGCGTCCAGGCCGCAGCCGAAGGAATTGAGCTGGATCAGGTCCAGGTCGTTGCGCATCGTCACAAAACGGGCGACGGCGTACAGGCGGCTGTGGTACATCCACTGGTCGACGACGCGAATCGGACGCTCGGGCTTTACCAGATGCGCAAGCGAATCCTCGGTAAAGACCGCAAAGCCAAAGCTCGAGATAAGTTCGGGCAGGGCGTGGTTGATCTCGGGGTCGTTATGGTAGGGACGACCGGCGAGCACGATGCCGTGACCGCCATGGTCCTCGACCCACTTAAGAGCCTCCTCGCCCATGGTCTGGATGTCCTCGTGGAAACGCGCATCGGCCTCAAAGGCAGCGTTGACGGCGGCATCGACCTCGGAGCGCGTGATCTTGGGTCCACGCACGCGACCGCGACCGGCTTGCGCATCGGCCACACGGTCGACGGCGAGCACCTGGTACAGACGGCGCTTAAGCTCGGTCTTATCGTGATACGGCACAAACGGATACAGGAACTCGATGTTCTGTTCGCGAATCTCGTCGATGTTGAGCGCCAGCGCTGTGGGGTAGCTCATGACGATGGGGCAGTTGTAACAGTTGCCAGCCGTCGGATCCTCCTTGCGCTCCCAGCGCACGCACGGCATCCAGATGAAGTCGACATCGCGGTCGATGAGGTTCATCACATGGCCGTGGCTCATCTTTGCCGGGTAGCACACGCTCTCGGACGGCATGGACTCGATGCCCGCCTGGTAGGTCTTTTTGCTCGACTGGTCGGACAGCTGCACGCTAAAGCCCAGGCGCGTAAAGAACGCGTGCCAGAAGGGGTAGTTCTCGTACATGTTGAGTGCGCGCGGGATACCCACGGTGCCGCGCGGGGCCTCGTCGGGACTCAGGATCTCGCGGTTAAAGAGCAGCTCGTTTTTCTTTTTGAAAAGGTTGGGGGCCTCAGTCTTCTGCTTTTTGTGGCCGGCGCCCTTCTCGCAGCGGTTGCCGGTAATGAAGCGCCTGCCGCCGCCAAAGTCGTTGACGGTAAGCTGGCAGTTGTTAGAGCAACGGCCGCAGCGGACATGCTTTTGCGTCACGGTAAGGTGCGCGATGTCCTCGGCAGAAAGAATGGTCGAGGTGCCGTCGGCGCCGGCGCGATCGCGGGCGAGCAGGGCCGCACCGTAGGCGCCCATGCAGCCGGCGATGTCGGGACGCACGGCATGAACGCCGGTGAGCTGCTCAAATGCGCGCAGCGTGGCATCGGACATAAAGGTGCCGCCCTGGACGATCACCTGGCTGCCGATCTCCTTGGGGTCGCGCAGCTTAATGACCTTGAACAGGGCGTTCTTGATGACGGAATAGGACAGGCCGGCCGCGATGTCGCCCACCGTGGCGCCTTCCTTTTGCGCCTGCTTGACGCGCGAGTTCATAAAGACCGTGCAGCGGCTGCCCAGGTCGACGGGAGCCTTAGCATGGATGGCGGCATCGGCGAACGCGCGCACGTCCATGTTCATAGACACGGCGAAACTCTCGATAAAGCTGCCGCAGCCCGACGAGCAAGCCTCGTTGAGCATGATGTGCTCGATGACGCCGTCCTTGACGCGCAGACACTTCATGTCCTGGCCGCCAATGTCCAGGATAAACTCGACGCCGGGCAGGAATGCCTTGGCGCCGCGCAGGTGCGCGACGGTCTCGATCTCGCCGGAATCGGCCTTGAGGGCCTCGATGAGCAGTGCCTCGCCGTAGCCCGTGGTGGTCACGTGGCCGATGGTGCAGCCGGCGGGGATGTGGTTGTAGAAATCGGCCATGATGACCTTGGCCGTGCCCAGGATGTCACCGTTGTTGTTGCCGTACCAGGTGTGCAACAGCTGGCCGTCCTCGCCCACGAGCGCGGCCTTCATGGTGGTGGAACCGGCGTCGATACCGATGAACACGCGGCCGGTGTAGCCGTCGAGCTTACCCTTGGGGACGACCTCGGTGTCGTGGCGAGTCTTGAACTCGGCAAAATCCTCGTCGGTGGCAAAGAGCGGATCCAGGCGCTCGACCTCGGCACCCTGCGTGTCACCCAAGCTGTCGATGGCCTCGATGAGCTGCGGGAACGTGCTGAGCTTGTTGGACTCGTGCGCCATGGCGGCGCCGCTCGCCACAAACAGGTGAGCGTTTTGGGGCACAATGCGGTGCTCTTCGTCCAGGTTGAGCGTGAGGTAGAAGCGGTGGCGCAGCTCAGAGAGATACTGCAACGGGCCGCCCAGGAAGGCGACGTTGCCGCGAATGGGACGGCCGCACGCCAGGCCCGAGATGGTCTGGGTCACGACGGCTTGGAAGATGGAGGCCGCCACGTCCTCGGGGCGGGCGCCCTCGTTGAGCAGCGGCTGGACGTCGGTCTTGGCAAAAACGCCGCAGCGGCTGGCGATGGGATAGATGGTGGTGGCGTTGGCCGCGAGTTCGTTAAGGCCGCTGGCGTCGGTGTGCAGCAGGGTTGCCATCTGGTCGATGAACGCGCCCGTACCGCCGGCACAGGTGCCGTTCATGCGCTGCTCGATGCCGTTGTCGAAGTAGATGATCTTGGCGTCCTCGCCGCCCAGCTCGATGGCGACATCGGTGGCCGGGATGAGGGTCTCGACAGCGCGCTTGCTGGCGATAACCTCCTGGACAAACTCCAGGTCGAGCCACTGGGACAGCAGCAGGCCGCCCGAGCCGGTAATGGCGCAGGTCATCTGGGCCGTCGGCAGCACGGTCGCAGCGCCCTCGAACAGGTCGCGGGCGCAGGCGCGGACGTCGGTGTGGTGGCGCTGGTACTTGGCGTAGACGATCTGGTTGTCGTCGTTGAGGACGGCAAGTTTAACGGTGGTGGAGCCCACGTCGATGCCCAGGTGCAGGTTGCCGCGGGCGTTCTCGGGGTTGAAGATCGCGCCTTCGGGGGCCTGGCCGGCGGCTACGGGCTCGGTGGCGGGCTCGCTAGCGACGGACGTCTCCCCTGCCGCGTTCTTGGCATCGGCAACTGCCTCGGCAACTTTCTCGGCAGCCGCGGTCGCGGCCTTCTGCGCGGCGTCCACCACGGCGGGCGCGGCCTCGCGTGCAGCAGCGACCATGCGGTCCTTGATGCCCTCGACGAGTTTGCTCATTGTCTCTCCTCTTAGTTGTTGGACTCGACGGTTGCGGCGGTGTCGGCCGCGTCCTCGAGCTGCAGGTTCAATAGCTTCATGCCGTATTCCGACACGTTGATATCGATGGGTTGGCCGTACAGGTCACCAGGGCGCACAAAAGCGAGCACCGTCATAATGCGTGCCATGGCCTCGGGCGATTCGGTAAGCCCGCGCTCAAACCAGCGCTGAATCATGCCGACCTCGGCACTCACGACGTAGGTGACGTAGTAGTCAAAGAACGTGCCCAGTGCCAGGCCCAAGATGCCCGTCTGTGCACGAGGCACCACGGCCTCACGCGCGGTGTCGATAATCTTCTTAATGAAAGCCTGGTCGCCGCCCGGGCCCAGCAGCGATCCGATTAAATCGCGGTTGGCCGCAAGGTAGCGCAGCAACTCAACCGAACCGGGCGCCGGCTCGAGCTCATCGATGTTGTGATAGAGATCGGGCAACTGAGCTGCGGTGATGAGCTCAATGCGCTCGCGGATCTCGGCCAGCAAGCCGTCCTCGATTTGATTGATAAAGTCGGGAATATCGCGGTAGTGCGAATAGAACGTGCGGCGCGTAAGGCCAGCGCGCTCGGTGAGCGACGCGACATTAATGCGCGAAAGGTCACCGCTTTCGGCAAGCTCGCTGGCAAGTGCCTGGCGAAGGGCACGCTGCGAGCGAAGGGACCGGCGATCACATTTCTCGAGCTGGGACAAGCGTCCTCCTTGTTACTCAACCTGTGCGCTATTGCACAGTGCGAGTATTATTGCACACCGTGTGCATCAACACGTAAAGGCAATATTTGGAATGTGACAAATGGCAGTCCCTTTGTCGCATTCAGCGACCGCCTAGGTTGTGCCAGTTGTGCCTGGCTTTTGGAGCGGCATTGCCGATTGTTCAAAATGTCATTCGTGGGTAGAATAGTGTCGACGGCAGCCCAAGTTCTGGAAAGCTGGGCAGCGCCGTTGCTTGGATTAAGGGGTCAACGCCTTAGCGGCGGCGACCCCTTTTACGTTGCTTCGAACGTTGCTTGAGTGCCTCGGAAAGCCCGACGAGCGCCGTGGAGAACGAGACCAAAGCGGTCAGAAGTCTCACGAAATCAATCAGATCGGTCATGGGCATCACCTCCCATCAGATGGAGGGCGTTGCCCGGCACATGGAACTGCCGCCAACAGTATCAATTCTATCAAAGCGCAGTTAGATATGCGAATGTTTGTTCGCATTTCAGAAGATCGGAACTCGGGTATGGCGAAGGAACAGTTCCTTTGCCATACCCGAGCTTGTCGCCGAACTGCTACCTACATTTTTCGAGTTATTCGGCCACGCTGCTGGTTCTGCATAAATGCACCACCGGGATTATCTGAGAGTTTTTGTCCTTATTTGAGCGCATACATGCCCATTTGCGCACTTACGTCACCGAATCAAACACCGTTAGAGGTATGAATGTTCCTGCGAGGGCATCTTTAGCCATTTAACGACCTCCGACAGGCCGAATAACTCGAAATTTGTTGGTGGCGAAAGCGTAACAGTCCTATACGCCAAAAGCCGGCATCTCCCATGTGACAAAGGGACTATCCCTTTGCCACATTGTTCGATGACGGTGCGGGGGTTTTGCTTGCGCATGGTGGCGAGCATATGCTTGGGAACGGCGTGGACCATGCAACTGCCGATGGTCACGCTCGCGGCGGCCTTGGCCGCGTCACTGCCGTTTTTGGTCGCGTAGCTGTGGCGGAAGCGTTTGAGCATGGCAATGTCGTTGCCGCCGTCGCCGTAGACCGCGACCTCGTCCTCGGCAATACCGTAGTAGCCCGCCAGCCACGCCACGCTCTCGCCCTTGTTGCACGCCACGTCCGTGATCTCGAACATCACCGGATCGAACGGCGCGTTGACCACGCGGTCCGATCGCTCAGCCAAATATGCCTTAAGGTCGCGCTCCAGCTCGGGCGAGGTCACGCGGCAGTTGATTTTGCACACGTCATGACGCAGGATGTCACCGATCGACTGGTCGAAATACTGTTCCTCGTGATACCCGCCACGTGCACGCATGCCGCGCATCACAATACGCTTGATGGGGCTGTCCTTTTTAAAGCCCGCCTGATGCATCTCGAACGAACCGCTCGAGAACATGCCATCGGGTGTGGAGCAATCAAAGCAAATGTCCGGGAATGCCTTGAGCAGCTCCTCGGTAACCTGCGAATCGATGGCCCAGGTTTTGAGCACCTCGCCATGACTGTCGCGCACGATGGAGCCGTTAGAGCAGCAGGCGTCAAGCGCCAGGCCCGTAAAGCCATGCTCGCCGATCGGCAGCGTCGAGCGTCCGGTCGCGGGAACCACATGCAGACCAGCTTCGGTCAGCTCGCGAATGGCACGGCGGATGGTCCCATCTGCCTCGTGCAGGGCGTTCAGCAGCGTTCCGTCTAAGTCACTCGCAAACATCTTGATCATGGGCATGCCTCTCCTTCGTCTGCACGATATTGTAGACGAAGGAGAGGCATGCCTAAACAATGCCGTCCCGGCGCGGCGTACCACCGCCTCCACAAATTCACGGTGCCCCTACGCCTTAAGACAATTGCCACAAGCGACTTTTCAGCCGGTAAAACTGCACCGTCGTCAATGTCAGCACCGCCAACATTCCTGCGAATACAATCGCCGGAGCCCATCGATCATATGCGAGCCCGTAAACCAATTGGCCAATAGGCGTTGCACAGGAAAGCATCATATAAACGAGTGCCAGCACTTTTCCGCAGAGTTCCTTTGGCGCTGACCGCTGAACAAATGAAACGATTTCGACCGATGCAATGCTTGCCCACGCCATGACCCATGCCGAGCCGGCCGCAAGCGCGGCAAACGCCAGTTCATCAGGACCGCTCAGTAGCGTAACAATAATCGGTACGACTCCAAAACAAATCATCGCAACATATCGACATATGCCCTTGAAGGAAAAACGATGCGGCCAAATACCGACCAAACCACTGCCGACAAGACCACCTAAGCCCATAGCCACCTCAATAATCCCAACAAAGGATGATTGCATTCCGAGATGCTTTGCAACAATAACGGGAGCACCAATCGTTAACCCAACTAACGCAAGGTTCAAAATAGCCGCAAGCAAAAACACAACGAGCAATGATGCGTTTTGAAACAGGTACCGAATCGACTCCCGAAAATCGCTTCGGCATGTCGAGCAAGTCGTACTGTCCCCTGTCATTCCAGATGAGGCATTTTGCTTGAGTGCGCCCCCGAACAGTAG
>DBFWDM010000199.1:0-15635 GCA_048484635.1 Collinsella sp. | reverse complement strand
CGCCTGCGAGATGCTCGGCTACGATGTGCTGCAGGTGGCAAACGAGGGCAAGATGGTTGCCGTCGTGCCGGCCGAGCAAGCCGATGCCGCGCTGAGCGCCATGCGCGCCGCCCGCTACGGCGAGAATGCCGCCATCATCGGCCGCGTGCTGCCACTTGCCGAGGGCGCCCATCCCGCCGTGCGCGTGCGCACCGGCTGGGGCTCGACCCGCATCCTCGACATGCTCGTAGGAGAGCAGCTGCCGAGAATTTGCTAACGACAAAGGCTCAGGGCTATTAAAGATATTCAGATTCCAAACATGCCCGGCACGCATGCCCAGTATCATGGGGTGCGTTTTACAACTCAAGCGGCAGGAGCACCCATGGCAGCAGCTTTTTCCCATGTGATCTTTGACCTGGACGGCACCATTCTCAACACGCTCGAGGACTTGGCGGCCGCCGGCAACCATACCTGCGAGACGCACGGCTGGCCCACGTTCGCCGTCGACGAGTACCGCTACAAGGTGGGAAACGGCATGCTCAAGCTAGTTGAGCGTTTTATGCCTGCCGAGTATGCGGGCGACGGCCGTATGTTTGAGCAGACGCTTGCCGAGTTTAGGGCTTACTACGGCGAGCACAAGGAGGACCACACCGCCCCCTATGCCGGCACGATTGAGATGCTCGACCGCCTGCGCGCCGCGGGTGTGCAGCTTGCCGTGCTCACCAACAAGGACCACGTCTCGGCGGCTCCGCTTATCGAGAAGTATTTTGGTTCCGAACGCTTTGCGCTGGTGCAGGGCCGCGTCGATGCGTTTCCCCCCAAGCCCGAGGCGCCTGTTACGCTACATGTGATGGAGGAGCTGGGCGCCAATCCGGCAACCACGCTCTATGTGGGCGATTCCAATGTCGATATCCTGACCGGCCACAACGCCGGCCTTAAGAGCGCAGGCGTCAGCTGGGGCTTCCGCGGCCGCGCAGAGCTGGAAGCCGCCGGCGCCGACTACGTGGTGGACACCCAGGGCGAGCTCGCAGCGCTGATCCTGGGCGAGTAACGAGCGACACTGCTTAACGCAGCTGCGACAATTCTTCCGCGCGGAAAGCGCATCCCGTTTTGGAGCTCCGGAATGGGATGCGCTTTCCGTTTGAGGCGCATCAGGGAAACCGCATCCCGTTTCAGAGCAATATTCCGGGTCGCACTTTCCGCAACCCACCCCATCCGGAAAATGCGACCCACTATTCGGCCAAAAACCGGGTCACGGTTTCCCAAGCAATCGATGCAACGCTGGCACAAGGAGTGTCCCCAACTGCCGGCAGAAAAGGAACGTCCCCAGCTGCCGCCTTCCCAATGACCACCATGGCAACGCCGCAGGTAGAGAACGGACAGCGAAAACGCCCCTAAGCGAGCAAGGTGACGTGAAATGAAAGGGCGCTGACCTTCTGGTCGCGCCCTTGAAATTGAACGTCAGGTTGCCGCTTAGGGGCGTTTGCAGCGTCGAGCAGTTACGGCGTTTGGTAAAACGCCGTAACGAACTACCGCGCAACGAACTAGCTCAGCATTGCATCCATCATCTCGGAGTTGACGGAGTCGTCGGCAGACCACTCGCCGTCGTCGTTGCAGGTGTACTTGAAGATAACCGTGGTCTTCCTGGGCTCGGTGGCCTTGGTCACATCGACCATAACCTGACCGGCCATCTTGTACAGCTCGTCATCGGAAGGAACCGTGTCAAGCGCAGCGACCTTCTCCTGATACTGGGTGGAGAAGTCCTCGACGATCTTGTTCATAGACTTGCATGTGATAGAGACCTCGGCGGTCGCGACACCCTTGTCTTCGTCGACCGTCACGTCGCCGATCTTGTAGTCAAAGCCCTCGAGATAGGTCTTGGCATACTCCTTGGAATCGATACCCAGCTGCTCGAACTCGTCGCCCGAAGCTTCCTCCAGACCAGAAAGGAAGTCGTCGCCACCGTTCTTGACCTCGTCAAGCTGCGTCGTAAGATCCTCGGTGATGAGCTCCTCAACCGAAGGACCTCCACAGCCGGAAAGCACGACCACGCATGCAACCAAGACGGCCATGAGGGGCGCAAGCAGCAGCTTCTTTTTCATGTTGTTCCTCCCAATGAGCGGCACCGCGCTTCCCGGACGCGGCACACGTTGTAATAAGTAAGCCCATACTATCCACTTATGAACACCCTCGGCAACGCGAAGGCGCGGTCGGTTCGTTTTAGCGTCCGAACGGTTTGCAAGCCCGCCCAACGCGCAATAAAACGCACCTGCTTGGCCCATTAAAAAAGGTGGCCGGAAAACCCGACCACCCTTGCACATCCTTTGGATGCCGCAGCTTACTTGCGGACGACCTTAACGATGACATCGCCGGCGGCGACAGCGGAGTCAGCCTCGACGGCGAGCTCGACGTCGGCGAACTCGGCGGTGTTGGACACAGCCACGACGACGCAGTCCTTATAGCCGGCAGCGGCGATCTTGGCGCGGTCGATCTTGAGCATGGGCTGGCCAGCCTTAACGACATCGTCAGCCTTGACGAAGCCCTCGAAGCCGTCGCCGTTCATGTTGACGGTATCGACGCCAACGTGCACCAAAACCTCGATGCCGCTATCGGACTGCAGGCCCACGGCGTGACCCATGGTGACGGTCACCTTGCCGTCGCAGGGAGCGTAGACCAGATCGTCCTCGGGCCACACGGCGCAGCCCTTGCCCAGCACCTCGCCGCCAAAGACGGGATCGGGCACGTCGGCCATCTTGATGACCTTGCCCTTGACGGGCGAGCACAGCACGTCGGCGCCGGCAGAAGTAGAGATGGAGGCAGGAGCAGCGGCAGCCGCGGGCTCAGCCTTCTTCTTGAACATGTCAAACAGACCCATACGTTTTCTCCTCTTGATTAAGCGCAACGTTATGCGCATGCCTATGGTGATTATAGTGCCAAATGATCAAATTGCTAAGGTGAGGGCTCGAATCGCAAGCCCTTCCAAGCCCTTCCCAAAACCATTTCCCCAGTGGCGCTCATATTGTCGATTACTCCAGGCCCTCGGTGCCGTTGGACTTGATGATCTTCTGGTATGCAAAGAAGCTGTCCTTGCGGCGGCGCTCGTAGGTACCGGTGCCGTCGTCGTACTTATCGACGTGGATGAAGCCGTAGCGCTTGCGCATCTCGCCGGTGCCAGCGGAAACCAGGTCGATGGGGCCCCACCAGGTGTAGGCAATCAGGTCAACGCCGTCGGCAATGGCCTCGCCCATGGCCTTGATGTGGCTGCGCAAGTAGGCGATGCGATACGGGTCGTGGATGGAGCCGTCCTCCTCGACCTCGTCGTAAGCGCCCATGCCGTTCTCGACCACCATCAGCGGAATCTCGTAGCGAGCATAAATCTCGTTGAGGGCGATGCGCAGGCCCAGCGGGTCGATCTGCCAGCCCCAGTCGGTGGACTCCAGATAGGGATTCTTTCCGCCAAAGGTCATGTTGCCCTCGGTCATCTCGTGGTCCTTGTGGGTGCCCACAATGCCGGACATGTAGTAGCTAAAGGTGTAGAAGTCGACCTTGCCGTCGGCGATATCCTGCAGGTCGCCGTCCTCCATCACAAGCTCAACATCGTTCTCGGCCCAGAAGCGCTTGGCATAGAACGGGTACTTTCCGCGCACCTGCACGTCGGAGCAGTACCAGTTCATGGCGTTCATCTCCTGCTGCGTGGCGAACACGTCGGCCGGATCGCACGTGGCGGCATAGGAAAGGATAAAGCAGTCCATGTTGCCCATCTTGAACTGCGGGTAATGCTCGTGGGCATAGCACACGACGCGACCGCTGGCGACAAACTGGTGATGCAGCGCCTGCATACGGGCCTGCGGCGTGGTGTGAACCGCCGAAGCCGGGCCCTCAAAGCCCTGAATCATGCTGGTCTCGAAGAGGTTGCCCATGTCCTGAGTACCGCAGTTGATCTCGTTGAAGGTGAGCCAGAACTTGACCTTGTCCTGGTAACGGTCGAAGACGGTTTGGCAGTACTTCTCAAAGAAGCCGATGAGCTCGCGGCTCGCCCAGCCGTTGTACTTCTCGACCAGGTGATAGGGCATCTCGTAGTGTGAGAGGGTCACGAGCGGCTCGATGTTGTGGGCGCGCAGGCAGTCGAAGACGCGGTCGTAGAAGGCGAGGCCGGCCCCGTTGGGCTCAGCATCGTCGCCGTTGGGGAAGATACGGCTCCAGGAGATGGACATGCGGAACATGTTGAAGCCCATCTCGGCGAACAGCGCGATGTCCTCCTCGTAGTGATGGTAGAAATCGATGCCGTCATGGTTGGGATAGAAGCGGTTGGGGTCGATGTCGACCGTAATCTGACGCGGTTCCTTGTAGCTGCCGCCCAGGAAGTGGTCGTCGACGGAAGGACCGCGGCCGTCCACGTTCCAAGCGCCCTCAAACTGGTTGGCGGCGGTGGCGCCACCCCAATAGAAGCCCTCGGGGAACTTGATGTTTGCCATGAGCATCTCCTTTGCATCGCGGGTCGATAAGCTGAGTATCGCCCACGCGCGCGGCAGGCAGGGGCAGGGGTGCCAAGCCCGACACTTCTTTTCGTTCTCAAGTCCTGCCGCCGCCCCGTCCCTGATACTTCCTGATACCGACCGAAACGTGCCAAAATAAACCTGTCCCTTTTTGGCAGGTTTGGCGAGTGTGGGAGTTCGTATGGATATCAAACGCAAGATTTCCGAGGCACAGGGCCTTACCCCTACCGAGCAACAGCTCGGCATTGCAGCCCTTGCCATCGGCGAGGACATCCGCGGACTTTCTATAAAGGAATTTGCCGCGCGCACCAATGTTTCTGTTGCGAGCGTGCACCGTTTTTGCAAAAAGCTCGGCCTCGAGGGCTTTAAGGATCTCAAAGTCGAGCTCATCCGCTTGGCAACCGAATCGGGCAATCGACGCGACGTGGACATCAACTTTCCCTTCGACGCCACGTCCACCCCTGCGCAGGTTATGGAGCGCATGGAGGGGCTCTACCAGACCACGCTGGCCGAAACGCAGGAACTGCTCGACCCCACGCAGCTTGACCACGCCGCCAAGCTCATCGCGAACGCCCGACAGGTCGACATCTACACGGGCTCGCACAACCTCTATCCAGCGGGAATGTTCCGCGATCGCCTGCTCTCCGCCGGTAAAAGCGCGACGTGCCACAACGGTGGCGAGGCCCAGGTGCGAACGGCGCTCGCCTCGGGTCCCGACCATGCGGCAATCGTCATCTCCTACAGCGGCCTTGCCCCCAACCTCAAGGACATCTTGCCGATCCTCAGCAGTCGGCATGTCCCAGTCATCGTCATCGGCACACCTTATTGCGCGCGCATTCACCCCGGCTTTGCCGCCTACCTTACGGTGAGTGACCACGAGAGCATGACGCATCGCATCACGCAGTTCGCCAGCCACATCGCCGTGCAATACGTGCTCGATTCGCTCTACAGCAGCTACTTCGCCAAAGATTACGCCCGCTGCTCCGAGTTCCTAGAGCGCTCATTCCCCTACACCCGCCTCCCGGGGCTTAAGTAGCGACGAGCGTGGTTCTCGGACGCTTATCTAACGAGAGCAAGTAGTCATTTAAGAACGTCCCCAATGACTACCCATCCGGAGCAAGGCAACACCGCAGGTAGAGGACGGACAGCGAGCGACGTCCAGGGCGAACAAGTTGGCATGAAAAAGGCGAGGCATTGACCCTCTGGTCATGCCTCGCCTTTTGAATGACAAATTGTCGCCCTGGGCGGCGCGCAGCGTCGGCCGGTTACGGCGTTTGGCAAAACGCCGTAACTAACGAGCTCCGTACTGCTCGTAGTAAGCGTCGATGGCGGCCTTGAGCTCGTCGTCGATGACGACCTTACCGTCAATCTCGTGGTTGTAGAGGGTCTCGACGACCTCGGCCATGGAAACGATGCTCGCGACGGGGAAACCGTACTTGGCCTCAATCTCCTTCTGCGCGGTGGTCACGCCGCCCTTGCCGACCTCCATGCGGTTGAGGGACACGATCAGGCCCTTGATTTCGACGTCGGCAGCAGCCTTAACCTTGGGATAGGTCTCGTCGATGGACTTGCCGCTGGTGGTGACGTCCTCGACCATGACCACGCGGTCGCCGTCCTTGGGCTCATAACCCAACAGGTTGCCCTTATCGGCACCGTGGTCCTTGGCCTCCTTGCGGTCGCAGCAGTACTTGACCTCCTTGCCGTACAGCTCGTGGTAGGCAATCGCGGTCACGACGGCCAGGGGAATGCCCTTGTAGGCCGGCCCAAACAGCACGTCAAAGTCGTCGCCAAAGTTATCGTGGATGGCCTGGGCGTAATACTCGCCCAGCTTCTTGAGCTGATAGCCCGTCACGTAAGCGCCGGCATTCATAAAGAACGGGGACTGACGGCCACTCTTGAGCGTAAAGCTGCCGAACTTAAGGACGTCGGACTCGACCATAAACTTGATGAACTCTTGCTTGTAAGCCTCCATGCGGGCTCCTCTCGTAATCGCGTACGTGCCTTCCAGTTTAGCGCAGGCGAAGCGTCGATGCGGGCGCGCTTTGAGGCCACAGCATTCTGTAAAGGCTTCGTCAGAGACGATGGTTTTCCGAACAATGGGGTTGACACGATAAACCCCCTCGTCAAGAATACGGGCGAATTAAAGCGGGTACGAGATACCAAATGCGCGCAGCGCCCGGCCTTAAGGAGGTGTGCCATGGAAGGCAGCCATAGTCGAAAAACCTGCATGTCGCCCTCGGCACGCCGCGAGGATTCCGTATTCGTATAAGCGCCACCGGCAGATCGCCAAAACCACCACAAAGGTGCCTGTCCCCTTTGTGGTGGTTCGTGAGCACGACGTGAGCGACATCTAGGTTTTTTGCAACTCAATACGACACGTACGCTAACTCCCTTCAACAAGGAGGACCCTATGCTGATGCTCAAAACCGCCACGGTACTCGAAGCTATCTCCAAGCGCCGCCGCACGACGCGCGCCGACGGTCACACCGGCCTTGCCAAGAACACCATATTCGCCGCCACCCATAGTGCCGAGGACGCCCTCGTACTGCTTGACGCCACGGCAAACGGCCTCACCGTCGAGCAGGCAACTGAGCGCCTGAACGCCGTCGGCCCCAACACCATCGAGGCAACGACCAAAACGCTCGCCCGCCGCATCGCCGACGCGTTCATCGACCCCTTCGCCGGCATCCTCGCCGCGCTCGCTCTGATCTCGCTCTACATCGACGTGCTCGCCGTGCCCGAGCCGCAGCGCGACCCCTCCACGGTCATCGTCATCGGCATCATGCTGCTGGTATCGGGCGGTATGAAGTTTATCCAAGAAGCCCGCAGCGGCAATGCGGCAGAGGCCCTCAAGGACCTGGTCTCCAACACCTGCACCGCCCTGCGCGACGGCGAGCTCATCGAGATCCCCTTTGACGAGCTCGTCCCCGGCGATGTGATCCGCCTCTCTGCCGGCGATATGGTTCCGGCAGACGCCCGCATCATCACCGCGCGCGACCTGTTTGTGATCGAGTCCGCACTCACCGGCGAGAGCGAGGCCGTCGAGAAGACCGCTGCCATCACCGTCGTCGAGGGCGCCGACGGCTCCGCGCTGCCGCTCTCTGCCTGCAAGAACATCGTCTTTACCGGCACCTCCGTGCAAAACGGCGCTGCCATGGCGCTTGTCGTTGCCACCGGTTCGGACACCTACCTGGGCGGCATCGCCAAGATGCTCAACGGGCGCGGCGAGAAGAGCGCGTTTGACCGCGGCGTCTCGAGCGTCTCCATGTTGCTCGTACGCCTCATGCTCGCTATGGCGCCGGCCGTCTTTGTCATCAACGCCGCCACCAAGGGCAACGTCATCGACGCGCTGCTGTTCGCCACGAGCGTAGCCGTGGGCATTACGCCGCAGATGCTCCCCATCATCGTGACCACGAGCCTGTCGCAGGGCGCCAAGGACCTCGCCCGTCGCCAGGTTATCGTCAAGGAACTGCCGGCGATTCAAAACCTGGGTGCCATGGACGTCCTGTGCTGTGACAAGACCGGCACCCTCACCGAAGACCGCATCGTGCTCGAGCGCTACCTCAACACCGATGGCGACGAGGACACGCGTGTGCTGCGCCATGCGTTTTTGAACAGCTTCTTCCAGACCGGTCTCAAAAACCTTATCGACCTGGCCGTAATCGACCGTGCCGATGTGACGCCCTCGACCGTCGTGCCCGATTCCATGTTGGGCCAGACTCTGCGCGACCGTTATACCAAGGTCGACGAGGTTCCCTTCGATTTCTCGCGTCGTCGCCTGAGCGTAGTTGTCGCCGACTCCCAAGGCAAAACCCAGATGGTTACCAAGGGAGCTGCCGAGGAAATGCTCGAGATCTGCTCCTTTGTCGAGGTCAACGGTATCGCCCAGCCGCTCACCGAAGATAAGCTCGCCCAGATTCGCAAGCAGGTCGCCGATCTTAACGCCGAGGGCCTGCGCGTGATTGCCGTGGCGCAGAAGACCAATCCGCGCTGCGTGGGCGAGTTTGGCATTGCCGATGAGTGCGACATGGTGCTGATGGGCTTTTTGGCCTTCCTCGATCCGCCTAAAGCAAGTGCCGCGGCCGCCGTCGCCACCCTTGCGGCCAAGGGCGCGGCGGTCAAGGTCCTGACCGGCGACAACGACCGCGTCGCCGCCACCGTCTGCGAGCAGATCGGCATCGACGCGAGCAGCGTTTTGCTCGGCTCCGAGATCGATGCGCTCGACGACGCAGAGCTTGCCGAGCGTGCCGAGAAAACCCACCTCTTCGCCAAGCTCTCGCCGCTGCAGAAGGCGCGCCTAGTGCGCGTCATGCGCGAGTTGCTCGGCCACACCGTGGGCTTTATGGGCGACGGCATTAACGACGCCGCCGCCATGCGTGCGAGCGACTGCGGTATCTCGGTCGATTCGGCCGTCGACATTGCCAAGGAATCCGCCGATATCATCTTGCTTCAGAAGGACCTGGGTGTGCTCGAGCGCGGCATCATCGAAGGCCGCCGCACCTACGGCAACCTACTCAAGTACCTCAAGACCACGGTGAGCTCCAACTTTGGCAACGTGCTGTCCGTGACCGTCGCGAGCCTGTTCTTGCCGTTTTTGCCCATGAGCGCCCTGCAGCTGGTGCTGCTGTCGCTCGTCTACGAGATCGTGTGCATCGCGCTGCCGTGGGACACCGTCGACGACGCCTGGACTGCCCGTCCGCGTGCTTGGGACGCCGCGTCCATCAAGGGCTTTATGCTCGAGCTGGGCCCCGTGAGCTCGCTGTTTGATATCGTGACCTTCGCTGCGCTCTTCTTTGTGGTGTGCCCCGCCGCCGTGGGCGCGAGCTGGGCCGAGCTTGCCGCCGCGGGCAACGTCACGGGTATGGCAACCTTCGCCGCGATCTTCCAGAGCGGCTGGTTTGTCGAGTCCATGTGGTCACAGACGCTCGTGATCCACATGCTGCGCTCGCCGCGCCTGCCGAACCCGTGCGACCACGCCGCCCCCGCGCTGTGCGTGCTCACCGTCCTGGGCTTGGCGCTTGTCACTTGGCTGCCGGCAAGCCCCATCGCCGATGCGCTGGGCCTCATGCCGCTGCCGCCGAGCTTCTTCACGCTGCTCATCGGCATTGTTGCCGCTTACATCGCGCTCACCCAACTGGCCAAGCGCCGCTACATTGCCCGCCACGGTGAGCTGCTGTAGCAAGCAAGCGGAAAACACCATGCCAGCTGCCGTTGTCACTGCCACAGCTGCCAACGCCTCTGCCGCTGCCGTTGCCTCTGCCGCCGCCGCAGCCTATCCCCTCAGCAGTCGCGGTGAAATAGTTCCTGTTTAAAGTCCCACGACTTTGATTTAGGGACTATTCCACCGCAACTTATTAGGGGATTAGCTAGTCTTGGGGTGTCCAGGACCAGAAGAAGTTGATGAGGGCTACGCGCGAGGAGGCACCGGTCTTTTTGTTGATCGAAGCGATGTGGCGATAGGGCGTGGAGCGCGAAAGGAAGAGTGCCGCCGCCACATCTTGCACGCTGTCGTCCGAAACGACCAGTGCCTCCAGAACATCGCGCTCGCGCTTGGTGAGCCCAAAGGCGGCAACGAAGCCATCGAGCCGATCGCCAAACGAAAGCTCCGACGCCTCCAGGGGCACCGTGTCGGCCTGGCCGGGCTCACAGCTCACGCCAAGATCGTCGGTGGCAAGCGCCAGCCCGCCGTGCGTCGCCTCGCCCTCACCGTCTTGTCCAAACTGTCCCAACAGCGAAATCGCGATGCCGACAAACAGCACGAGCACGACGCTCACTGCCGCCAGCACGTTTTGACTCGAGATAATCGCCACCGCCGGAGCCGTCACGAGTATCGAGCAAACGTTGTTGATAACACGGCCCACGCACGGCCATAGATACGCCCAGCGGGCATACATCGAAATCGCGGCGAACTTCGCGGTGAAGAACACCACGAAAAAGCCCGTGCCAAGGTAAAAGATAATCGTGGCGGCAAGCGTGTTGCCACCGTTGCCATCGGTGATAAGCACAAAGAACGAGAGCGTGGACAGCATGGCGGCGCACGTCATGATGATATTCATATACGAACGCCCACGCAGGTCATACAGGACGCCGGCGGCAAGGGCGCTCACGACCAGCAGCAAGCGCGGCCAGTCGCCCAGATCGATAGCGCCAGCAGCATGCGAGGTCGTAAGGCCGGCATTGAGGGCCGCGAACACGCCGGTGAGGCAAGCGGTCGCCACCGTCAGACGCACCACGGCACCCTGAAAGGCCATCTTTGCCTCGGGGTCATCGTGCCACCTGGCGCCACGCTCCGACGCATCGACCGATAGCTCGGCAATCTCGACCTCGAACTCGGACGCAGGCTCATCACGCAATTTAGCGCGGCGGGCACCGTGAAGCAGCCCCACCAGCGCAATCGCACAGGCAATGAGAACAGACTTCTGGGGAATGCCCGCAGGCATCACCATGTGGTTGAGAACCTGCACCAGAACGCCCATGGCATAGGAAAGTGCGGCGGCGCGCGCCAGGCAGGGCGTCTGCGCAAAACGCCGCGCAAGATTGGCATGGGCGGTCGATCCGCAATAGCCCAGCGCACAGCACGCCACCAAACCGCCGGCAATTACCACCTGAACCTGAACCGCCATAATCAACAGCAGCAATGCCGCCACCAGCAAAACGCCTGTGATGTCGCTCGTCGCGTCGATGGCATGGGGACGGCGATAGTACAGAACGGGACGCACAAAGAAGCCAATCGCGCTCGCGCCGATGACAAGGCTCTCAAAAATAACGACCTCGTTTGGAGACACAAACTCGGCCATGCGCGCATCAAAGAAATACTCGCACGCCAAAAACGTGAAGAAGAACAGCGCCAGGCATATAATCTCCCGAATGCCCCGACGCAAATATGCGATTGTGTCTCCCATGCCCCTCATGGTTAACCCCCCGGCCGCTCAATTGTCTGGAATTCTATTTTAATAAAGAACCAATCTCAATATCGGAGCCAGGCTCGAAATGCTGCAAATTCGACCCCAGGCGTCCGCATCACGCCGCGATTTTGAGTCGCATGGCCCAGAGGGGGCACGCGCGACCTCTAGCTCGACAAGGAGTGTCCCCAACTGTCACTCATTTAAGTACGTCCCCAATGAGTGGCGGAAGAGTGTCCCCCAACGACTAGTCAAAAATGAGCCATGTGTCCCAGTTGTGGAGACTCGTTGAGCCGTCTGGGTATCGTGAAAGATCGCGCGCTCGCCCATCATCAAAAGTGACACACGCTACCAGTTGATGGGAGGCAGCCATGGGCTTCTTTGACAAGATGTTCGAGAAGAAAGAGTGCGCGATTTGCGGTACTGAGCTAGGCCTTTTAGGAAAGACCAAGATCGATGAAGGCTACCTGTGCAAAGAGTGTGCCGGCAAGCTCTCCCCCTTCTTCCACGGCTATCGCTCCAGCTCTGCAGACGACATCCGCGAGCAACTCGCCTACCGCGAGGCCAACGCCGAGCGCCTGACGTCCTTCAACCCCACGCGCACGCTCTCTGCCGGGCGTACCAACATCATGCTCGACGAGGACGCAGGACTGCTGATCATTACCTCGCAGACGCGCTGGCGTGACGCCAACCCGGACATCATCGAGTTCTCGCAGGTACTCGGCTGTGACATGGATATCGACGAGCATCGGACCGAGATCTATAGCGAGACCAAGGACGGCGAGCGCAAGAGCTACAATCCGCCGCGCTACGACCTGGATTACGACTTTAACCTGACCATCCACGTCAACACGCCGTACTTTACCGAGATCAACCTGCGCGTAAACGACTCCACCATCGAGCAGCGCGGGTCCATCGAGTACCGCGAGGCCAAGCGCCAGGCAACCGAAGTCCGCGATGCGCTGGTGCAGCTGCGTCAGGAAACGCGCGACAGCGTCGCGGCCGCCAAGGCCCCCAAGACCGCGGTCACCTGCCCCTTCTGTGGCGCGACCACCATCCCCGATGCCAGTGGGCGCTGCGAATACTGTGGCGGCGCCATCGGCGTATAGCCCCCGGCACGGAAAGGACCGATCATGGCCTTCGAGAGCGTCAACTATCAGTGTCCCGCGTGCGGCGGCCCCCTTCACTTTGCCAGCGCCGAGCAAAAGCTCGTCTGCGACTACTGCGATTCGCGTTTTGAAGTCGAAGAAGTCGAGGCACTCTATCGCGAGCGCCAGGACAAGGCAGACGCCAAAGCCGACGCCGCAGCGGCACCCAAGCCCGCCGTCGACGCTGCGGTGCAGGAGCTCGCCCAAAACGCCGGCTATATCTGCTCGTCGTGCGGCGCCGAGCTAATCTCGGACGGTACCGTCGCCGTTACCACCTGCCCGTACTGCGGCAACCCCGCCGTGGCACCCGGCCAGCTCTCGGGCGACTTCTCACCCGACCTGGTGATTCCGTTTAAGCTCGGACGCGATGACGTTATGGCCGCGCTCAAAGACCACTACAAGGGCAAAATCCTGCTGCCCAAGAGCTTTGTCACCGGCAACCACATCGACGAGGTCCAAGGCGTTTACGTGCCGTTTTGGCTCTACGGCGCCCGCGTTGACGGCGAAGTGTACTTTGACGCGACCAACGAGACCGTGACCGAGGAATCCGACCGCACCGTCACGACCACCGACCACTACGACGCCTACCGTAAAGGCAATATCTCGTTTGAGCGCGTGCCCGTCGACGGATCGTCCAAGATGCCCGACGGCCACATGGACGCCATCGAGCCGTTTGACTACGACGCACTGCGCCCGTTCTCGGTCGCGTATATGCCCGGCTACATCGCCAACCGCTACGACGAGGATTGCGAGACCTGCAAGGCGCGTGCCGAGCGCCGCATGGAGGAGAGCACGATCTCGGCCCTGCGCGAGACCGTCGTCGACGAATATGACGATGCCACGGTCGAAAGCAAGCAGCTCGACTACACCTGGGAAGACAGCGACTACGCCCTGTTCCCCGTGTGGATGCTCTCTACCTCGTGGAACGGCAAGAGTTATCTGTTTGCCATGAACGGCCAGACCGGTCGCATGGTCGGCGAACTCCCCTGTTCCAAGCCCAAGCTCGCCATCGCCTCGGTGCTGTTCTTTGTGATCGGGTTTGTCCTCTCCCAGATCCTCTTTATGGGAGAGAACGCCTTCAATCCGGACTACCTCACCTTCGATGTCGAGGGTATCCTCATCAACATCGTCGCGCCGTTGATCATCGTGATCATCGCAGACGTGCTGCTGGTGGGCCAGCTCAAGACGGCCAACGAGGCCACCCACGCCGATTGCTACTGTGGCGAGCTCGACCTGACCGAGAAGCACGACACCTTCAGCCACACCGAGACCACCGTTGTCATGAAGGACAACAAGGACGATTAGCCATTCTGACCAATACCACCCGGCCTTTGACGAGAAAGGAAGATCACCATGGGACTCTTGAAAGCTGGATTGGGCGCTGCCGGCGGCGTCATGGCCGACCAGTGGAAGGAATTTATCTATTGCGAATCGATGCCCGCTGATGTCTTGGCCTGCAAGGGCAGCAAGCGCACCGGCGGCCGCAGCTCCAACACGCGCGGCGAGGACAACGTCATCTCCAACGGCTCCGTCATCGCCGTCAACGACGGCCAGGGCATGCTCGTGGTGCAAAACGGCAAGATCATCGAGGTCGCGCTGGAGCCCGGCGAGTTCGTCTTTGACACCGGCAGCGAGCCGAGCGTCTTTAGCGGCAACCTGGGCGACTCCATCAAGGAGACGTTCGCCAATATCGGCAGCCGCTTTACCTTTGGCGGCGACGCAGGCAAGGACCAGCGCGTCTACTTCATCAACACCAAGGAGATCATCGGCAACAAGTACGGCACCGCCTCGCCCGTGCCTTTCCGCGTGGTCGATAACAACATTGGCCTGGACGTCGACATCTCCGTTCGCTGCAACGGCGAGTATTCGTACCGCATCACCAACCCGCTGCTGTTCTACACCAACGTGTGCGGCAACGTGACCGATAGCTACACGCGCGATAAGATCGACAGCCAGCTTAAGTCCGAGCTGCTCACCGCTCTGCAGCCCGCCTTTGCCAAGATCTCGGAAATGGGCATTCGCTACAGCGCCATCCCCGGTCACACCACCGAGCTCGCCCGCGCGCTCAACGAGGTCCTCTCGGCCGACTGGCGCGACCTGCGCGGTGTCGAGATCGTGAGCTTTGGCGTCAACTCCATCGCCGCTTCGCAAGAAGACGAGCAGATGATCAAGGACCTGCAGAAGGCCGCGGTCATGCGCGATCCCACCATGGCGGCCGCCAACATCGCCAGCGCCCAGAGCGATGCGATGCGCGCGGCAGCCGCCAACCCCAACGGCGCGATGGCCGGCTTTATGGGCATGGGCATGGCAGGTGGCATGGGCGGCATGAATGCCAGTCAGCTGTTCGCCGCCGGCCAGGCACAGCAGCAGGCTGCCCCGCAGCCGTCTCCGGCTCCCGCCCCCGCACCGGCACCCGCTGCCGCACCTGCGGCCGGCGCATGGACCTGCAGCTGTGGCGCCACCAACACCGGCAAGTTCTGCTCCGAGTGCGGCAGCCCCGCACCCGCCCCGGCACCGGCCAAGTGGTTCTGCCCCAACTGCGGTAGCGAAAACGGCGGCAAGTTCTGCAGCAACTGCGGAACACCCAGGCCCTAGCCCCTTTATCTGGTAATTGGCGGGGGTTCCGCCACCCCCGCATTTGCTTCTATGGGTTTCGTTCGATAAAGGAGGACACCATGAAGACAACGTTCAAAAAGTCCGTACTCGCATTCCTGACATGCGTCCTGGCGCTCGCCTTTGCCCTGACGGGCTGCAGCGGCGGCGGCAAAGACCCCAAGGCCAACTTCGTCGGCAGCTGGGAACTCTCAGGTGGAACCATGGAGGGCGAAGAGCTGACCGATGAGTACATGAAGATGCTCGAGGATTGGGGTGTCCACTGCGTCCTGATTCTCGATGAGGACGGTACAGGCGCCCTCGACCTGTTCCTTGAAGTCGTCGACCTTAAATGGGAGGCAAAGGACGGCACCACCGTAACCATCACCGCCGAAGACGAGTCGCATGACATGAAGCTCAAGGACGGCAAACTCATCCTCGAAGAAGATGACGGCAATCTTGTCTTTACCAAGTCCGACAAGGACCTGTCCGGTACGGTGAAGAAGGATCGCGAGGCG
>DBFWDM010000198.1:0-1203 GCA_048484635.1 Collinsella sp. | reverse complement strand
AAAAAGACGGGGCTCGCAATGCGAACCCCGTCTGCAAAGAAATCTGGCGAGAAAGCCTGATTACTTGAGGGTGACAGCAGCGCCAGCAGCCTCGAGCTTCTCCTTGGCAGCCTCGGCGTCCTCCTTCTTGGCACCCTCGAGAACAGCCTTGGGAGCGCCCTCGACGACCTCCTTGGCCTCCTTCAGGCCAAGGTTGGTGAGCTCACGGACGGCCTTGATGACCTGGATCTTGTTGTCGCCGAAGCCCTCGAGCACGACGTCAAACTCGGTCTTCTCCTCGGCCTCAGCAGCGCCAGCAGCGGGAGCGGCGACAACAGCGGCAGGAGCAGCGGCGGAAACGCCGAAGGTGTCCTCGATAGCCTTAACGAGCTCGGAAGCCTCGAGAAGGGTCATTTCCTTAAGAGCATCGATGATCTCATCGGTGGTAAGCTTAGCCATTTCTAAGTCCTTTCGGTTTCCGTGTCTGTGCACGGAGATCAGTTAAAACACGGCGCGAATGCGCCAGGGGTGCGGCGTTGCCGCCGCGGGTGAAAACAGCGACTAGGCTGCCTTCTGCTCGGAGACCTGCTGGATCGAACGAGCGAGACCAGAGGAAACGCCGTTGACGCAGACAGCGATGTCGCGAGCGAAACCGGAGATGAGACCGGCGATCTGGCCGAGAAGCTGATCCTTGGTGGGCAGCTCGGCGATAGCCTTAACATCATCAGCGGAAACGGCCTTGCCGTCGGAGATACCGCCCTTGATCTCAAGGACGCCCTTGGACTTAGCGGAGAAGTCCTTAAGGGCCTTAGCGGCCTCGACCGGCTCGGACTCGTAGAACACATAAGCGACGGGGCCGGCGAGAATCTCGTCGATCTCGGGCTGCTCCTGGTTCTTGAGGGCGATCTTGACCAGGTTGTTCTTGTAGACCTTCATCTCGGCGCCGCACTCGCGAAGCTGATGACGCAGCTCCTGAGCCTGCTTAACCGTCAGACCGTTGTAGTTGACGACGAACAGACCGGCGTTCTCGGCGATACGGGACTCGATCTCTGCAACCTTGTCGATTTTGTACTGCTGGGGCATGAATTACACCTCCTCGAATTCTTTCCGGGCACGGTCCGCCACAAGGACGTGACGGGGGCATGTCCAAAAAGAAAGCCCCCGCGCTGCATGAGCGACGGGGGCGAGAAGACATATCTACTCGACCACCTCGGCTGGCGGGAT
>DBFWDM010000197.1:0-3612 GCA_048484635.1 Collinsella sp. | reverse complement strand
TGCGATTGCACAATGGTCGCCCCTTGTCGAATCTGAATCCGGCAAGGGGCGATGCGCCCGAGACCGGACGAGTTGCTCGCCTGGCCCTGCCGTTTCATGCCGACCTGCCGGCTAACTCGCCGTCTCCCCGTCGGGCGCCGGCGTCTTGACCCTCATCTCGAACGGCATCCCGCCCTCTCGGACGAGCGCCCTGAGGAACGCGTTGACGGCGGTGGACATGGACAGGCCGAGCTCGTCCAGGATGGCCGTGGCCTCCCTCTTGACCTCCGGGTCGATGCGGATCGTCGTGGCCGGTATGTTCGACGGCATGGCCTCACCCCTCCTCGTGTATCGCGGTGCGACCATTCTACCGCCTCTATGCGGCGGGCGCGGCCCAGTAGTCCATGTAGGGCGGCTCCACGTTGAACATGTCGCGGACGCGGCTCCTGCAGACGCCGTGCGCGAGCTGCCGCGCGACCGTGCGCCCGGCCGCGCCGGAATCGGTCGCCATGAAGGTCCGGCACCACCTGAACCAGGCGAGGTAGGCGTCGAGGTGCTTCGTCGACACGCCCCTGAACGGCTCCATGAAGGCGCCGAGGAGCGAGTGGACGGCGTTGACCCGGTTGATGGTCCCCCCGGAGCGGTCCTTGGGGTCGTAGGCCGCGTGCGCGGCGACCTCGAGCTCGGCGAGGACGCCGACGTAGGCGGCCGCCCTGTCGGTCGCGACGACCGAGCCGGCCGCGATGCGGCCCCTCAGCGCGTCCATGGCGCGCTCCCTCGAAAGGGCGCCCCGCCCCGTGACCTCGAGGAACGTCTCGTTCGAGTCGTTCACTCCGGTCATGACGCAGATCCGCTCGCGCGACAGCCCGCGTCTGTGCACCTGCTTGCCGCGGTGCCGGGAGGGGCGCGGCATCGTGAACGACCCCTTCGCGTGGTTGCCCTTGAACGACTCGGGGAAATAGGTCTCGTCGAGCTCGCAGCCGCAGCCCCGCTCGACCCTGAACGAGGGGGAGTAGGCCGAGAGGCACTCGATCAGCCTGTGGCGCATGGTGTAGGCGGTCTTGAGGCAGACGCGGCAGCGCCTCGCGCATTCGCGCAGGGGCAGCATGAGCACGAAGCACTCGGCGTAGGCCATCCAGGTCTCCTTCGGGAGCTTGCTCGTCCCCAGGATGCGCTCGCTGCCCATGCCGAAGGTCCTGCCGCAGCCCCGGCAGAGGTAGCGCTGCTCGCCGTTCTTCGATTTGCCCTTCTTCACGACCGCGGCGGACCCGCAGCGCGGGCAGCGTTCGATTTCGTAGGCGGAGCCGGCCGCGTCGTCGAACGCCGCCGCGCGGATCACGTCCCTGACGGACTCGATAGCGCGGCGGCGCTCGGTCTTGCTGAGGTTCGCCATGCCCTTCTTGAAGTTGAGGACCAGGTCTTCGGCGTTCATGCTGCCCCCATCATCGCGGTCTATGGGGTCAACGATATGGCACCGTGGTGACACATGTATGTCAATCCTGGTCTAACAGAGCCTTCGATTTTGGGTCCCGAGGAAGTAGATATCCATGAGTAGCACCATCATCGACGAGACCGTCATCCTGCGCTACCTGCTTAATGACGACGAAGTTCTATCACCGCGCGCCGCCAAGGTCATCGCCACGCGCACCGCTCGCGTCTACCCCGAAATCATCACGCGTGTCGTGGTCACGCTGCGCGACGTCTATAAGGTTCCCCGCGTTGAGATTGCTGCGGCCTTGAAAAGGCTGCTCGATGACGTCATGGTCGACGAGCCCACCGTTGTCGCCCTTGCCGTCAAACTCTTTGGCAAGACCCATATGGACTTTACCGACTGCCTCCTCGCAGCCCGAACCGCCATCTACAACGATGATGTCGTGAGCTTTGGCAAGCCCATCATCCAAGGCATGATCGATTACCGCCGCAAGCGCCAAACCGTGGCCGACGTTCGCGACCGCGCCGCCGAAGCCCGCAGTCACAGCACCGACACCACCATCGACAAGCTCCGCCACCAATCCCGCCACTAGCACCATCCCCCCCTAAGTTGCGGTGAAATAGTTCCTGGATTTAGGCTTATTCGAGCTTTTCAGGAACTATTTCACCGCAACTTTCTGTAAGGGTGGTTTTTAGTGCCGCCGAGGGGCACTAATCAACCGTTTGCCGATATGTTTGACTCTGACTCATGACTCTGACCTGCCCCGTCAAGCTTTTGGTCAGTTCATGGCAAGGTCTGGCGGAGCAAATATGGGATAGCGTAGTGTCATTCACTCCCCCTCGAGACCATGGGGTCGAAAATGAGTCATGATAAACGCTGCTCCAAACCGCAAGCAGAGCTATTCTTCCGGTTATTCGAGGCCCATCATGGCGGACACCTGTTTGTAGCTACCAGAAAATGGGATGAGCGCTGTGCCTACGCGCTCATGCAAAAAGAGATGATTGTTCGACTCTACAACCATGTCTACGCTGATCCCGCGTATTGGAATGACCTCGGCGTCGAAGATCGCATCTTTCAATTGGCATCCGCTATTGCGGTCGTTGAACCGGATGCCGTGTTTTGTGGAGCAACGGCGGCACTGCTCTATGGCGTCGGTTCTGCATATTCCCTTCTCGACAAGGTGCAAGTGCTGCTGCCGCGTTCCACCAGACGCGATATGTACGAATTCGTTGAATACCGACGCTGGCGGGCGGGCAACGTATGGCAGCTCGGCCCGTTTACGTTAACGGATCCATATCGCACGGTGGTCGACATCGCCCGAACGAGCGCTTTTCGATATGCACTAGGCTATGTCGACGGGCTGGCTCGTGAGTACGGTGTCGAGCGTGAAGAATTGCGTGCATATGCACAAGCGAACTGCCGCGGACTGCACGGCATTGCGCGCGCATTTAACGTTTTTGAACACATGGATGGCAGATCGGATAACGGTGGAGAATCCGAGGCACGGGCGGCAATGATTCTGGCGGGAGTTGCCGCTCCCGAACTTCAGGTTGAAATCACTCGACCGGGAAACGCCGGCTATTATTTGGCAGATTACGGCTGGCAGATGCCAAACGGCTCTTGGATGCTGGCTGAGCTGCATGGACTAGGCAAGTTTGAGGACGATGCCCAAAATGATCCGGAACATACTGCGGCAAAAACCTATCGAGCTGCCCTTATGCGCGATGCGAACCTGCGTGCCATGGGCCACAACGTCATTCATTTCAAGCTCTCAGACACCTACGATGTCAAAACGTTCGGCTCCATGATGCGCGGCTACGGTATACCAACCACAAAACCCTACGCAGACTCCTGACCGGCTGCCCTCATCTTCTCGACAACAGAACCCATCATCGAACCAGCCCGCTCGGCCTCAATAAGTTGCGGTGAAATAGTTCCTGGATAACAGCTTTTGTGGCTAATCCAGGAACTATTTCACCGCAACTTAGAAGGGGATGTGGGGTCCCCGGCATGTATATGAAAACGGCTCTGGTCCCAAAAGGAGCCAAAGCCGTTAAAGATATCCTATGGAGCGGGCGACGGGAATCGAACCCGCGTCATCAGCTTGGAAGGCTGGGGTTCTACCATTGAACTACGCCCGCAAGATATGGTCGGGACGACAGGATTTGAACCTGCGACATCCTGCTCCCAAAGCAGGCGCG
>DBFWDM010000196.1:0-2193 GCA_048484635.1 Collinsella sp. | reverse complement strand
CCGGTGACGTTGGAGGAGAGCGCCCAGCGCAGGCTGGCGTCCTCGTAGCCGACGGAGTTGATGGCGGGCAGCGACTCGCGCAGCGTCATGTGCGCTTTCTGGTAGTCGGAGAGAGGTGCGCCGATCAGCTGCATCAGCTGGGTGGACAGATAGTTGGTGGACAGGTCGTCGACCTCGCTTGTCTGGTCGCAGCCGGCAACGTCGTAGTTGGCCCAAATGATGTAGTCGGTCTGCCACAAGCGCTCCTGGTGGGTGGCGTCATCCTCGTCGGTAAACCACTTGTCGTTGAACTTGGACGGGAAGAACGGCTGATGGTCGCCCCAGAACACCACGACCACCTTGCGATCGAGTTTGTTCAGGGCGTTGAGGAAGTAGCGCAGCGCCTGGTCGGACTGCTCAATGCACGAGACGTACTCGTCGACATCGGACAACGTGCCGTCCTCGACAGTCTTGGCGTCCAGGTCGGTCGTGTCGATGTTCAGGTGCATCTGCTTATCTGCCGGCAGTAGACCCGTATCGTAGCCCGAGTGGTTCTGCATGGTCACGTCGAAGATAAACTGCGGATCGGCGTTCTGGTCGAGCAACTCGAGAATCTTGTCGTAGGTAGCCTGGTCGGTCACCATACCGCGCAGGGTGTCGGCGCCCTGGAAATCGTTGATAGACAGGAACTGGTCAAAGCCAAAGTCCTTGTAGACGTTCTCGCGGTTCCAGTTGGTCGCGTGGTTGGGGTGCATGGCCGTGGTGGAATAGCCGAGCGATTTGAATTGCTCTGCCAGGTTCCCGGTCGTTTCCATGTTGTAGATGGTGTAGGGGTACACGCCCGAGCCCAGGTTGGCCATGGAGTTGCCGGTCATAAACTCAAACTCGGTATTGGCGGTGCCGCCGCCGTAGGCGCTCACGTAGAGCTTACCGCGGCTGAGGCAGTTGGGCAGGTTCTTAAAGTACTGCGGGCCCTCGTAGCCGGCGCGCATGTTCTGGTAGATCGACAGATCCGAGAAGGTCTCGTTCATGATGGCGATGACCGTGGGCTTCTCGCTGTCGAACTGCTCCTTTGCGGCGGCGCGCTCGTCGCTCTTGGCCGCGTCGGACTTGTCGTAGGCCTTGGCGTACTTTTTGAGCGTGGCCTTGGCATCGTCGACGGAGTAGTCGGCGGGTTTGGGCGGCTTGATGGACTGCGCTGCGCTAATGAAAGCGGGCAGGTAGCCCTCGCGCCAGTAGCTCTCGAGCGGGCGCCAGGTGTAGACGGTGATGCCGAGGGTGTTGTAGTAGTCGATAAGCGTGACGTGCGCGGTCACGCCGCCCAGGCACAGCACGGCGACGAGCAGGTTGGTGAGCAGCATGCGCTTGGCGTTGGCGGCGCCCTTCTGACGGTGCGGTGCCACCAGGCCGGCGTACTCGCATAGCAGCATGGCGATGGCGGTAAAGCCCATGGACAGCACGCAGAACAGTGAGATCGAGAAGGTGTAGCCGGTGCCGGCGACCGCGGCGGCGGTGGAGATGGCCGAAAGGTCGCCCGGCTGGATGGGCATGGATTTAAACGTGATGACGAAGAACTCGGCAATGCCCAGGACAAAGAGGGCAAAGGCCAGGACCGCGGGAGCTGCGCCGTGGCGCTGGAACAGGAAGAACAGGCCGACCATGAGCGTGGTGATGATGGCCCACTCGAGCAGGATGCACAGGGGGTAGACCCAGGTAAAGTCGTGGTTGGACGAGACCTCCATGCCCAGCAGCGCAAAGACGCCGGCGAGCAGCAGGCACAAGACGGCGGCGACGAGCGGTTTGCCCACAAAGGCGCCGCGCAGGCGGGCGAGCTTGCCGGTGGGGGCGGGGGCGTCGGGCCCGGCGAACGCAAAGACGCGCGGGGCGATGCGGTCGCGGGCGATGCTGGCCCAAGCGCAGCCGGTGAGGATGGCGTTGGTCAGGATGAGCATTACGAAGGCGAGCGGCTCGTTTTGCGCGACGAGGCCAATGGCGCTCCAAATGGTCAAAAAGAGCTGGAACAGGCCGAAGGCGACGCTCCACCCAAGAGCGCTTTTGGCAACGGTGCCCGACTGAGCGCGAATGGCCTTGGCCTCGCGCAAAACAAGGTAGACGGTCGCCGCAAGACCGACGAGCGAGATGGCGGCAGCGAACATGCTGAGACTCCTCACAAACTTAAAACCTACGAAAGCGGGGGTTTACCCGATTGTTACC
>DBFWDM010000195.1:0-3449 GCA_048484635.1 Collinsella sp. | reverse complement strand
CTTCGAAGGCCAAGGCGAGCAGGTTATCGAAGAACGTCTGCGCTACGAGCTCTTCGACACGCTCTTTTCGATGGGCGTGGGCTGGGCAATCAACTCGGCCATGGTCATCCTGGCCGCAACGACCTTCTTTGCGCACGGCATGGTCGTAGACGACCTCGCCGTCGCAGCGGCCACGCTCTCCCCCATCTTGGGCCCGGCGAGCTCGACCATCTTTGCGGTAGCGCTGCTGTTCGCGGGATTATCGAGCAGCGTGACAGCGGGCATGGCGGCGGGAACCATCACTGCGGGCATGTTCGACGAGGAATACGACATCCACGACCGACATTCCTCGGTCGGGGTGGCGGCCTGTTTCGCCGGAGCAGTGGCGGCGTGCCTGGTCGTTCCAAATCCTTTTGAAGGTCTCATCTGGAGTCAGGCACTGCTGTCGCTTCAACTGCCGATTACGGTCTTTGTGCTCATACGGCTCACCAGTTCGCCCCGCGTCATGGGCAAATTCGCCAACTCGCGTCCACTCAACGCGCTGCTTGTAGGGATTGGTGCCATCGTGACGATTCTCGATGTCGTGTTGTTGACAGGGATGTAATGGGACGGGGCACCTACCCAGGCAAACGTCTCGATCTGTAACATCTAGACCCGCTTTTGATGTCTAGATGTTACAGATCGAGATCATTCCGAGGGACAGCTCCGTTTGTCTCGATCTGTAACAGGAAGACCCGTTTTGAGCCGTTAGACGTTACGGATTAAGACAAAAGGTCGGCCGGACTCACAACAGACAGGATCGGCCAACAGCAACCGTGATCCCTTGGGGGCGGAGGAAAAGGGCCCCGGCCGAGAATTCGACCGAGGCCCTTGGACAGAGCTATGTTCGGCTTTCGCCGTGTGTCTGCGAGCTACTCCTCGACGAGCTCAAACTGATCGGGACCGACGCCGCACACCGGGCACACATAATCCTCGGGCAGCTCGGGCGTATCGACCTCAACCTCGTAACCGCAAACGACGCACACGAACTTATACGTCTTCTTCTCCTCAGCCATGATGTTCTCCTCTCAAACGCGACTGGTGATGTACTTCATTTATCAGTATAGATTCTTAATAATATAATGCAAGTATTTTTAAAACATTTCTAGCCTTGATACGAGGACGCCTTCGGAGGCGTCTTGCCCTTCAGGACCTTATGGTAGTAATCGTAGGTGAGCGGCGTCTCGTCACTCAAGCGCTCGGCATCCTCGACCTCGCCGATAAACAGTAGATGCGTGCCAACATCCACAGTGTCGATCAAATGGCAGCTAAACAGGGCCGCCGCGTGCTCGGGCACATAGGGCATGCCCAGAGCCGTCTCGCGGGTCTCGTATTTGGCAAACTTGTCATAATCGCTGCTGGTGCGAAACCCAAAGTTACCGATGTAGAGCATGTCGGCGGTCTGATCGATCACGGTCAGTGCGAGCGCTTTGGCCGATGCGATGACGCCCGAGGTGACGTTGTCCTTGTTCACGGCAACCGAAATGCGCGGCGGCATGGACGTCACCTGCACCGCTGTGTTGATAACGCAGCCGGCACGCAGCCCGTCTGCCGCGGAGCTCACCACGTACAGGCCGCTCGGCATGGTAAAGAACGCAGTTTTGTCCATAACGATCACTCCCCTAGCTCGGGTTGGAACCTCATGGATGTATGTACCCACAAAAAAGGCAGCGCCCATAACGGACGCCGCCTTTGAAACATATGTGTCAGAACAGTAAGAAAGATGAGACACCCGCAGCTGCGGTGAAATAGGGACTGAATAGCCCCTCAAACAGGCAAACCAGTCCGTATTCCACCGCAACTTATGAAGGACGGTCAGCGGTTGCGTTCCTTGAGGGCGCGGTCGATCTCGCGTTGGACATCACGCTTGGCCATGTCCTCGCGCTTGTCGTAGAGCTTCTTGCCGCGGCCCAGGCCCAGCAGCAGTTTTACACGACCGTCGGTATTAAAGTAGAGCTCCAACGGAACCAGCGCATAACCACGGTTGCGAAGTTTGCCGTCAAGAAAGTCGATCTCCTTGCGGTGCAGCAGCAGACGGCGCCGACGGTCGGGATCGCGATTCCACACGCCACCATGGCTATAAGGGTGGATATGCAGACCGACGAGCCAGCACTCACCGCCACGAATCAGTGCGAAGGTATCGGTAATCTGGCACGCGCGCTCGCGAATCGACTTGACCTCGGTACCGCTCAGCTCAATACCGCACTCAAACGTCTCATCGATAAAGTACTCGTGATGTGCCGAGCGATTCTTGGAAATGAGCTTGCGCTCGCGCTTACTGGGCATCGCCGGCCTCCTTGGCGCCATCGGCGTTTGAGCCCGCAGCCTCGCGCTTTGCCCTGCGCTCGGCATTAAGCTCGGCATCGCTCTCGCGCACCAGCTTGATAATCGCCGCGCATGCCTCCTCGCCCACCAGGTCGCGGGCACGGACCGTCAGACGCGTAGCCTCCTGCTTGTCGCCGTCGCTTGCAGCATCGGTCGCGCACATGATCAGGCAGATGGCGATCTCGGCCGAAGGCGAGGTCGGCACGCCCTGCAGGGCGAGCTCACCCATCACATGGTCGTCACTCTCGTCCGCGGCATCCGGATAGGTGGTATGGATCTTGTTGAGCAGGCGCGTCGTATGCGCATCATTGGGCGCCAGGCGCAGCGCCAGACGCGCGCAGCCCACGGCAGCCGAAATGTTCTCGGTCTCGGGCTCCAAGAAGTACTGACCCAAATTGGTGTAGGCGCGTGCGGCGCACTTACCGTCGCTCGCGCGCTCCAGCACCGAGAACGAGAGCGATGCCCACTCCTGCTTGTCCTCGAGCGCGCGGAACAGCTCGGCCAAGTCCAAGCGATAGTTGCAGTTCATGGGATCCCAACGCACGGCCTGCATCAGGGCATTCCGAGCACTCACATAATCCTGCTGGCGAATGTAGGCAAACGCCATGTCGGAGTACAGGCGGTCAAAGGGAGCCTCGACCTGCACCAGCTCGCGCGGATCCTTCTCCACGCGGCGATAGGCCAGGCGCTCAAACTTGCTGTCGAAGCTAAAGTACTGGCGCTTCTCCTCCGTCTTGCACTCAGCGTCGATATACTCCTCGGCGAGCTCCACCAGACGCTCAAGCAGCGGCGTCGCCGTAGCCAGGTCGCCCTGCGCCAGATAGTTCTCGGCATACGTGATGTCTTCCAAGCTGATAGGCAGGTCCATGACAACTCCTCGGTCCGGGCGGCAGACTCAACGCGCGCCTTAAATATCGGTCAATACACAAAACCCGGGTCTCTTACGAGGCCCGGGCGTTCAATTTTGGTAGCCCGTACCAGATTCGAACTGGTGATCTCCGCCTTGAGAGGGCGGCGTCCTAAACCGCTAGACGAACGGGCCATATGTAGCAAATGCAATGGCTGGGATGGAGGGAGTCGAACCCCCATTGACGGAACCAGAATCC
>DBFWDM010000194.1:0-2216 GCA_048484635.1 Collinsella sp. | reverse complement strand
CCGCCGCGCATGCACACGATGGTGTTGCCGCCATTACCGGCACGCTTGGCGTACAGGCGCGCGAGCTTCATCGAGCCCTCGTTGGCCTCGGCGCCAGAGTTGGCAAAGAAGGTCTCCCAAACCTGCTCATCCGCAGCCGGGGCACCAAGAGCAGCTGCCGTGGTCTCATCGCCGGCGGCAATGGCATCGGCAAGCACGCGCGCACCATCTACGTCGTCGTTAGCAAGCTTGGACAGCAGCGCCGCGACCTGTCCGCGCTGCTCAATGTAGAAGTAATTGGAGACATGCATGAGCTTTTTGGTCTGTGCCTCGAGCGCCGAGAGCACAGCCGGGTCGCCATGACCTAGGCTGCACACGCCGATGCCGGCAAGAAAGTCGAGGTACTCACGGCCATCGTCGCCGGTGAGCTTCATGCCGTGACCCTCGACAAACTCGACCGGAGAGCGGCCAAAGGTATGCATAACGTAATGGGATTCAAGCGATTGCTGAGCTGCAAGTGACATGAGATGCCTTTCGTTGGGCGCCAGACGGCGCGGGGCTATGGGTGCAGGAATGGGGCGGCTGAGGGTCAGCTAGACCGTCTGAAGCTTCTCGACCTCGTCAAGGTTCTCGGTCAGACGCGCAGCAAACGTCGAAAGCGGATGCGGATGCGTATCGAACTCGTAAGCCGTCTCGGTGGAATGGATCACGGTGCCGACGCCGGCATCGGTCAGCAGCTCCAGGAGCAGCGAATGCGGCGTAGTACCGTTAATGATGTGGGCACGAAATACGCCGCCGGTAAGCGCATCGACGGCCGCACGCAGCTTGGGAATCATGCCCTTATCGACCTCGCCGCCGTAGAGCATTTCGTTAACCTCGTCGAGCGTTAGGTTGGAGATAAGCGAGTCCTTGTCGCTAAAGTCCTTGTACAGGCCATCGACATCGGTCAAAAAGATCGCCTTATGCGCGTGGAGCGCCGCGGCAACGGCACCGGCGGCGGTGTCGGCGTTGATGTTGAAGAAACCGCCGTCCTCCCCCGCCGCGACGGTAGCGATGACGGGGATGTACTCGCTATCGAGCAGGCGCTCGATATAGTCGGTGTTGACGTGCGTGACCTTGCCCACGCGGCCGAGCTCTGGGTCGAGCGGCTCGGCGATAAGGGTGCCGGCGTCGCTGCCGGACACGCCCACGGCCAGGTTGCCGTGGTGGTTGAGCGCCGCGACCAGCTCCTGATTGACCTTGCCGCCCAGTACCTCACGCACGATGTCCATGGTGGCAGGCGTAGTCACGCGCTGGCCGTTCTTAAACTCGACGGGGATGTCGTAGTGGCTGAGCGCCTCGTTGATAGCCTTGCCACCGCCATGCACGATGACGGGGTGCATACCGATGATCTTGAGCAAAACGATGTCGCTCATCACGTCGCGGCGCAGCTGCTCATCAACCATGGCGGCTCCGCCATATTTGATAACAACCGTCTTGCCGGTCAGGTTCTTAATCCACGGCAGCGCTTCGAACAGCAGCTGCGCGGTTGCTTCGTTGGATTCGCTCGAACGACAATCGCGTGCGAATTTCATAATCTGCCTCGTCTTTCGTATCGTTATCGCGCCGTGCTCCGCTGTCCGCAATCGCGGCAAGATGCGCAGCGTGCCTGGAATCTAGGAACGGTAGTCACCGTTAATGGAGATGTACTCGTGCGTGAGGTCGCAGGTCCACACGGTCGTTGCCGCGTCGCCTGCGCCCAGGTCGGCCGAGATCACGATCTCGGGCGCCTCGAAACGTCGTAGAGCCTCGTCCTCGTCAAAGGGAACAGTCAGACCATCGCGACAGACAGGCATGCCCATCATGTCGATGGAAACGTCTTCCTGATTAAACTTCACGCCGCACTTGCCGAGTGCCATGGCGACGCGGCCCCAGTTGCAGTCGTGGCCGGCGATGCAGGTCTTAACGAGCGGCGAGTTGGCAACGGCGCGAGCGGCGATATCGGCCTCCTCGTCGTTCACGGCGCCGGTAACGTTGACCGTAACAAGCTTGGATGCGCCCTCGCCATCGGCGGCGATATTGCGCGCCAGGCTCTCGCACACCTCGTGCACGGCAAATGCCAACTCGTCGAAGGCATCGGAGCCCTCGACGATAGGCTCGGCATCTGCGGCAGCGGCGCCGGAGGCAAGCATGATGCAGGTGTCGTTGGTCGAGGTGTCGGAATCGACCGTTACCTTGTTAAAGGTCTGCTTGACGGT
>DBFWDM010000193.1:0-2021 GCA_048484635.1 Collinsella sp. | reverse complement strand
TCGGCAGCCTCGTCGGTGCTCATGCCCGAGGTGTCAACGCCCATGGCGACGGCAACCTTGGCCAGGCGCTCGGCGCAAACCGGCTTGTTGAACTCCATGGCGATCGGCAGCAGCATGGCGCAAGCAACGCCGTGCGGGGTGTCGTAGTGAGCGGACAGGGTGTGAGCCATGGCGTGGTCGATGCCCAGGCCAACGTTGGAGAAGCCCATGCCGGCGACATACTGGCCAAGAGCCATACCCTCGCGGCCGGAGCCGGGCTGACCGGACTTGGCCTCGGCGACAGAGTCGCGCAGGTTCTCGCTAATCAGCTTAATAGCCTCAAAGTGGAACATGTCGGAGAGCTCCCAAGCGCCCTTGGTGGTGTAGCCCTCGATGGCGTGGGTCAGAGCGTCCATGCCAGTGGAGGCGGTAAGGCCGGCGGGCATGGAAGCCATCATGTCGGGATCGACGACGGCGACCTCGGGGGCGTCGTTGGTGTCAACGCACACGAACTTGCGGACCTTCTCGGGGTCAGTGATGACGTAGTTGATGGTCACCTCGGCGGCGGTACCGGCGGTCGTCGGCACGGCGATGGTGAACACGGCATGGTTCTTAGTGGGAGCAACGCCCTCGAGGCTGCGGACATCGGCGAACTCGGGGTTGTTGATGATGATGCCGATAGCCTTGGCGGTGTCCATGGAGGAGCCACCACCAATGGTCACGATAGCGTCAGCCTCGGCGGCCTTGAAGGCCTCGACGCCGTCCTTGACGTTCTGAATCGTGGGGTTGGGCTTGATCTCGGAGTAGAGGCTCCAAGCGATGCCGGCGGCGTCGAGCTCGTCGGTCACCTTAGCGGTAACGCCAAACTTAACCAGATCGGGGTCGGAGCAGACGAAGATCTTCTTGTAGCCGCGACGCTGGAGCTCGCCGGGGATCTCCTTGATGGCGCCGGAACCATGATAAGAGATGGTGTTGAGAACGAAACGATTAGCCATTGATAGCCTCCCATCGTGTGCGGGGCATCCATTACGTCCCGCGCTATAAGTCCCATCCTAACGCTTTTGAAACAAAAAACACGCGAGAACATCAAAAGTGTTAAAGCGTTTCAACAACTGGTATCGTCACCACCAGACCACTAAACAAAAAGGGGCGGCCGAGATGGCCGTCCCCTCCCCATTATCGATCTATCTGACAAAGGGACTGTCCCCCTGTCACATCCTGCCGTTATTTTTGGCAGGCGTCTTTCCAATCTTCGCAGGCACGCTTCCAGCGAGAGCGCAAGTCGCGCTCGCGGTCGATGAACATGATGGCAAACGCGACAAACAGCAGCAAGCTCGCCACGACGATGGCATGCAGGCCCATGCGCTCAATACACCAGTTGCCCAACACGGCGCCAAACACAAAGGTAAAGATCACGCCAAAGTACAGCAGGCCGTTTTCCAAAAAGCCGCGCCTGTGGGTGATGATGTAATCGTCCACGTTTTGCAGCGCGTTGCGCAAGTTGCCGATGCACATGGTCGTAGCGATGCCATGACCGTGGATCTTGCGGAAGCTCTCGACCTGCATGCCGCAGGCAAACGAGGTGAGGCAGTTGGCGAGCAGGTTGAAATTGCCGCCCGGGATAAAGCTCACGCCCAGCAAGATGACGGCTTCAAAGAACACCGTCACCTGACGCCAGTGGATCAAGCTGCCAAACCGCTCGTGTACCAGATCGGCAAGCATAATACCCACGGCAAACGACACCACAGGGAAGAAGTAGCGCCCCGCAAGTGCCCAGTTGCCCTCCGAGATGCTCACGCCCACGAGCAGGATGTTGCCTGTCTGCGCGTTGGCGAAAACATGGTCGCGCCCAATGTACGAATACACGTCCATAAAGCCACCGGCGAGCGCCAAGATAATGCCCAGCTCAATAGACTCCGATATCTGTTTGGCACGCTGCATCGTCGTGCATCCTCCTTGTTGACGACTCTCTCGTGCGTTGGCGGAAACATAGCCGCCGTTCATACTGTAACCCATTGACAACATGGCGTGCGCGCGAGACG
>DBFWDM010000192.1:0-12198 GCA_048484635.1 Collinsella sp. | reverse complement strand
ATATGGTCATTCGAATCAGAGGGTGATTGAAACGACGCCCCTGACTGAACACATGCTCGAAATCTTGCCGAGACTTAATAGTCTTCATGCGAGATGTGTGTATCGCTGCTAGACAGTGAGACGCTTGCGGCCCTTGGCGCGACGACGGGCGAGCACGGCACGACCACCCTTAGTAGCCATACGGGCACGGAAGCCATGGGTCTTGGCACGCTTACGCTTATTAGGCTGATACGTACGCTTCATCTTAAGTTCCTCCTGCTGCATTTCGAGTGTCCGCGGGGACGCGGACGCAGATATAGACACGTGAGCTTGAAGATTGTAGGGAAATCAATGTTCAAATGTCAAGAAATCAAAGGTAAAAGGTTGCGCAGTTCACACGGTTCCCCCATAAGCACAACCGAAATTTGCGCCTCATGGCAACCTTTCACGATATTTCATCGAGTTTTCAACAGGTCATGTTGGCAATGTTGAGAACTTTTCGCCCGTTTTCCAAAGTTTTCAACAAGTTTTGAAAAGTTGTCGAAAGATGAGAAACGTTGCACGGTGAGCTACTATTTGTTCGAAACCTTTTGAAAGATTGCGAGCGGCATGTCTGACGACTTTTACACCATGGTCGATTCCGGAGACCCGGCACCCGACAACGAGCACATCACCGGCGTGCGCGAAGAGCGTGCGGAAGGCGAGCAGACGACCACGCAGGCGCCAAAAGCCATGTACGCCGCGCGCATCGCCGTCTATGACGACATGCTGTCGACACCGCGGGTGATCGTCATTGATCCGCAAGATGTCCGCACGTATTTGGAAGAGACGACCAACACCGTCTACCAGTGCATGAAAGAACAAGGTGGCCATATCTCGCTCATGGTCATCCGCGAGATTGTCGAAAACTTTATCCACGCACACTTTGCCGAGCCCATCATCTCGATTCTGGACGGCGGAGACACCATCCGCTTTGCTGACCAAGGACCCGGCATCGACGACAAGGAACGTGCTTTCGACTTTGGCGTTACCAGCGCAAACAGCAAGATGAAGCGCTATATCCGTGGAACCGGAGCAGGGTTTCCCATGGTGCAGGAGTATTTGGAAAACGCCGGCGGTGCCGTATCCATCGAGGACAACATGGGCAACGGCACCGTGGTTACGGTAAGTCTGAACCCTAAACGCGTGCAGGAAATCGAGCGTGCCGGCGGACGCGGCGCTGCCGTGCGGCCCGAGACGGAGCAGCCCACATATCCCCTGCCGGGAGCTTTTGCGCAGCAGCCCATGGCAGCGCAGCAGATGCAGCCCACCGTGGGACAGATGCAGCAGCCCGGAATGCCTCCTACACAAGAACCCCAGGCGGCATCTATGTCGATGCCGCCAAACATGCCAGAGGCCATGCCGCTGGCTGATCAGGATGCAGCAGCAATGCAGCAGGCGACGGGGGCGCCGGGTGGCCAGCAAATGGGCTATCAGCCGTACCAACAGGGATATCCATATCAGCAGATGCCGCCACTGGGGTATGGCCAGCAGTTCCCGCAGCAGTACCAGCAGGGATATCAGCAGCCGTACCAGCAGATGCCGCAGCAGCAGTACAACCCTTGGACCCAGCAGATGCCTCCACAGCCTTACCAACAGTGGCCTCAAAGTTTTCAACAGCAAATGCCGCCGATGCAGAGTTCTCAACAACCAGCAGCTCAAATGATGTATCCTAATGCAGCAAATCAGTATGCGCAGCCACAACCGGACGTGTTCGTAAGCGATCGCGGCAACGCCGCGCTGGGCTATCTGGCGCAAAATCAAGCGTGCGGTGCAACCGATCTGGCGAGGACGTTTGGAAACTCGGCCCCCACTTGGTCACGCACGCTCAATGACTTGGCGCAGGCCGGCTTGGTCATCAAGCATGGCCAGAAATACCATCTGACCGAACTCGGCGGCGCTCGCGTGCGAGCTCAGAGCTAAAGAACGGGAGAGACAGTGGACGAGGAAGCAAGCATCATCCTGGGGGATGCCATCGCCTTTTGTCAGCGCGACGGCCAAGATGCACGCCTCATCAACATGCTGGGGCAATCGCGCGCCATAAGCCTGACCGAAGATACGCTCACGATCGAGGCCCCCTCGCGCTTTGCCATCGCGCAGCTCAAAAAGCATCAGCCGACTATTGAGGCCTATCTGGAAGAAATCGCCTTTGCACCGATTGCGCTCGACATCGTGGCACCGCAAGGCGCCGCGACGGAATCCGCTGCCGCGACGGCGCCCGCCACGGCTCCCGCTGCTTCCCCGGCGGTGCCGGCCTCCGCAGGCGACGTGCCGACAATCGAGCACCAGCACAGCGATGTTTCCCGTGAAACCATGGCACCGTTGCCGACCGCGGCAGCGACGTCAACGAATGCACCCGTCACGCACATGCCCATCGCTCACGACGCAGCGGCGGGCGCGGATTCGGGCATTGCAATCAAGAACACGCTCTCGGCCGATGATTTTCGTCGCATGATGAACCAGATGAAGGGCGGAGCGCCGACTAAATCCACGCAAGCTGCGGCCCCCGCTTCACCCATGCCAGCGCCGACCGTGCCGGCCGAGCAGAATACGGATGGAGCCCCACTCGCCGCGAACTCAAAATTCACCTTTGAGAACTTTGTCTACGGCCCCGAGAACAGCCATGCCTATCGCTCGGCACTCAAGTTTGCCGCCCTCGCGGACGAGCGCGGCACGTGCACATCGCTGTTCATCTACGGCAAATCGGGCCTGGGCAAGACGCACCTGCTGCTTGCCATCAAAAACGAGCTCGCCGAGAAGTCGCCCGAGATCAAGGTCAAGTATGCCAACTCCCAGGCATATCTGGACGACCTGATGACCGAGTTCGACCGCCAAAAGAAGAGCAACGCCCCCATCATGCAGGCGTACCACGGCGTAGACGTGCTCATCATCGATGACATCCAAAACATCATCGGCAAGCGCGCGAGCGTGGACTACTTTTTCCAGCTCATGGACGAGTTCATCCGCAACAACAAGAAGGTCGTCATCGCGGCAGACCGCGCCCCCAAGGACCTAAGCATGGACGAGCGTCTGACCAGCCGCTTCAACGCCGGCATGCTCTGCCTGGTTGCAGAGCCCAGCTACGAGATGAAATACAAGATCTTGCAGCGCTATTACGAGAACACCATCGTCGCCGCCCCCGAGGCAGGCGACGACTCGCTGCTGGCGGCCTATGGGGGCGACGGCGGGCACCTGACCGACGAACACTTTAAACACATGGCCGAGGTCTCGGGCACCAACATCCGCGAACTCGAGAGCTTTTGCGAGCGCTGCGCCGGCGAGGCGGGTGACCGCGAGCGCGAGGGCGGGGAGCTCACCTTTGACGATATCGACGCCATCGCCAGCCAGTACTTCGACACATCGGCCAAAAAGATCAACGTCCAGACGGTTCAGTCCGTCATCGAAGAGCAGTACGGCGTGACACACGAGGAGCTCATCGGCCCGCGTCGCAACGCCAATATCGCCAAAGCGCGCCATATCGCTATCTACCTGGCCATCGAGATGTGCGAAATGACGACCACGGCGGTGGGCGCCGAATTTGGCAACCGCAACCACTCGACCGTCAGCACGAGCTACAAAAAGGTCCAGAAGATGATCCAGGAAGACCGCACCGTCACCGAAGACCTCAAGTCACTGCGCGATAAAATTACACTGCGCTCGTAGGGAAATAGAGACACCTGTTGAAAACTTGTCGAAACCACGGGCATAAGGTGTTTAAAACCCAACCCGCGGTGATGAAAAGTTTTGCGCAGGTTTTGAACGTGGAAAACCACCCCCGTTGCACACAGGTTGCTGTCGATTCTCTTTCTGGGTCTGACCTGCGTCTTTGGGAGTAATCAACAGTTTCGTCAGTGCTATTACTATTATTAAGATATTTATATCTATAGAAAGGTATTAAAAGATGAAGTTCACCGTCAGCCAGAGCTCGCTTACACAAGCCATCGGCGTCGTTATGAAGGGTGTCGCTTCGGCATCCACCCTTCCCATCCTGTCGGGCGTGCTCGTCAAGGCGCAAGACGGCATCTTGGAATTCCAGACCTCTAACTACACCATCTCGATCCGTCATCGCATCGCGGCGCATGTCGAAGAAGAGGGCGAGATGGTTATCCCCTGTAAGATGCTCTCCAATATCACCAAGACCCTCCCCGATGCCCCGGTCACCTTTGAGCTGTCCGAGCGCCAGGTGCTGATTGGTTGCGAGAAGAGCTCTTTCCGCCTGAACACGCTCGATGCCAATGACTTCCCCGAGTTTCCGGCCTATGCCATCGAGAGCGCCGTGGAACTGCCGACCGATATCTTGTCCGAGATGGTCGGCCGCGTGTGGCGCGTCACCTCGACTGACAAGGCCCGCCCCATCCTGGGTGGCGTGCACATGAAGGTCGAGAACAACACCGTGCGCCTGGTGGCGACCGATTCCTTCCGTTTGGCCGTGTGCGATACGCAGGTCGAGACCTCGACCCTCGAAGGCTCCTTTGAGCTCAACGTTCCGGCTGACGCCTTTAACGACGCACTGAACATCATGGCCAGCCAGGCGACCATCATGATTGGGGCTACCGACACCCAGGTCGTCTTTGAGGCCGGCAACACCACCTACGTGTCGCGCCGCATCGAGGGCGTGTACCCCAACTACAAGCAGCTCATCCCCGATTCGTGCGTGACGAGTGTCAAGATCGATGTGGCCGCCTTCAATGCCGCCCTCAAACGCGTGGCCGTTATCGCGAGCGCCAACCCCGCCGTCAAGTTCGAGATCGACGTCGAGAACGGCCAGATGGGCCTGTCTTCCATCTCCAACGACCAGGATCTGGCGCAGGAGACGATCGATGTCGAGGCCGAGGGCGAGTCGGGTACCATCGCCTTCAACTACCACTACATCTTTGGCTGCCTGAACGCCCTGTCCAAGGAGAAGGAGATCACGCTGGAGCTCAAGAGCTACTCGCAGGCGGGCATCTTCAAGTCCTACGACAAGATCAACTACCTGTACCTGGTCATGCCGGTTCGCATCTAGCGCTGCGCCATGACCATGTTCGCCCGCGATCTTTCCGTCGCGCACTACCGCAGTTTCGAGAGCTATCGTCTTGCCCTGGACGAGGGCGTGACGATACTTGCGGGACCCAACGCGGCGGGAAAGACCAATCTCATAGAGGCGCTGCAGCTGCTGACGAGCGGCGCCTCGTTTAGACATCCGACCGCAGCCGAGCTCGTCCATGACGGCGTGGGCTCGTGCAAGGTCGAGCTGAGGCTCGAGGGCGACGGCCGCGTACTTGATATGGGATTGAGCGCGGAGGACGGTAAGCGCTCGTTTAGCCGCAACGGCAAGAGATGCTCTGCCGCCGGTGTGCGCGGCGTTCTGCCGAGTGTGCTGTTTTGCCCCGACCATCTGGACATGGTTAAGCGAGGCGCCAGTGTGCGCCGCGCCGCCCTCGATGACTTTGGCATGCAGCTGAGCGCACGTTATGCCGATCTTGCGAGCACCTATGGACGCTGCGTGACCCAGCGTAACGCCCTGCTCAAGGAGACCTGGTGCTGTCGCGAGATGCTCGGCGCGTGGAACGATTCGATTGCCCGCGCGGGCTCGGCCCTGCTTGTGCACCGGTTGGCCCTGCTCGACCGGCTGGCGGGCCATGTGCACACTGCCTACGGGCAAGTGGCATCCGGTGAGGCTGCCAACGTGACCTATACGTCCACGCTGGGGGATTTGCCCCAGGTCGATGATCGCGAAGAGCTGAAGGGCTGGGCGTACGAGCGCATGCTGGCTGCCCTTGATGAGCACGCCGACGAGGAAATTCGCCGCGGCGTGACGTTGGTGGGACCGCATCGCGATGAGATTGAGTTTACCGTGGCGGGTCGCTCCGCCCGTTCATTTGCCAGCCAAGGTCAGCAGCGAACGTTGGTTCTGGCCTGGAAGGTGGCGGAGGTGGCCGTGGCTCGCGATGTCCTGGGCACCGCCCCGTTGCTGCTTTTGGACGACGTGATGAGCGAACTCGACGGCGAACGCCGCGGTGCTTTTCTGCGGCTGATCGGCGATGATATCCAGACGGTCATAACCACGACCAACCTGGGGTATTTTACCGATGACCTGCTTGATCGAGCCAAGGTGGTGAGCATGGGTGAGACGTGCTAATTACGAGCGCGAGAGCGAAACGGTTGCCTTCAGTGGATTTTTGAACGCAGAGCGTCAGCGCATCCTGGCGGCCGCGACACCTGAGCGCCGCGCGCAGATGGAGGCTGCCGAGGAGTCGCGCGCGGTCTATCGCGCGTGGAACGCGGTGTGCTCGGGCACGCGCGAGGGGCGGCATGTGACGGGCTTGCGCTACCTGCCCGAGTCCAATGAGCTGCTGGTATATCTCGATTCGCCCTCGTGGACGCAGGAAATGACGCTGTTGCGCGAGATCATCCGCGCGCGCATGGAGCGCGCCGGTGCGCATGTGGACGGCCTGGTGTTCAAAACCACCGCGCCGGGTCACACGCCGCCCGCCGCCAAGCAGCGCCTGCGCCCGGCGACGACCGAGCGCCCGCCGGCCCCGCACGCCGACCTAAGTGAGGCCGAGCGCACCGAGATTGAGCGCCAAGTGGCGCCCATCGAAGACCAAAAACTGCGCGAGGCCCTCGAGAATGCCATGAGAGCCAGTGCCGAGTGGGCCAAGGGCGTAGAAAGCAAAAAAGAGCCTTAAATCGCATCTGGTGGCCTTGTAGAGCCAAATACCCTCGTTCCCGAGGGTATTTTTTTACGATAAACTAGTAAGGCTGTACACATTTTCTTGACTGAAGGAGGACGTGTGGCAAACGAAAACGATTACGATGGCGGCGAGATTAAGATTCTCGAAGGTCTCGAGGCCGTTCGTAAGCGCCCGGGCATGTATATCGGCTCGACGAGCGCCAGCGGTCTGCATCACCTGGTGTGGGAGATCGTTGACAACTCCGTCGACGAGGCCATGGCCGGTTTCTGCACCGAGATCCAGGTGACGGTCCACGCCGACAACTCCATCACGGTCGTCGACAACGGGCGCGGCATCCCCGTCGACGAGCACCCTGTTAAAAAGATCCCGACGCTCGAGGTCGTCATGACGATCTTGCACGCCGGCGGTAAGTTCGATAACTCGGCCTATAAGGTTTCGGGCGGCCTGCACGGCGTTGGTATCTCCGTCGTCAACGCACTGTCCAAGCGCGTGGTCGTTCAGGTTCGTCGCGACGGCAACACCTACGAGATGGAGTTCTCGCGCGGCAAGACCGTTAAGAAGATGGAGGTCGTGGGCACCTCGGATTCGACGGGCACCACCGTCACCTTCTGGCCCGACGACGAGATCTTCGAGACATGCATCTACGATTTCGATACGCTGCACAACCGTCTGCAGGAGACGGCGTTCCTCAATAAGAACCTCAAAATCGTGCTGACCGACGAGCGCGAGGCGACTCCCCATGTGGAGGAGTTTTGCTACGAGGGCGGCATCATCGACTTCGTCAAGTTCCTCAACGAGGGCAAGGACGTCCCCGAGGCCTTTAAGGAGCCCATCTACATCGAGGGCAAATCGGACCCGGGCGCGCCTGTGACCAAGATGGGCGAGGTTGAGGTTTCCCTGCAGTGGAATAGCGGTTACGGCGAGAACGTCATGTCGTTTGCCAACGACATCTACACCCCCGAGGGCGGCATGCACCTTGAGGGCTTCCGCACCGCGCTCACCCGCGTGATCAACGACTATGCGCGCAAGCAGAACCTGCTCAAGGAAAAAGACGCCAACCTGACCGGCGACGATGTGCGCGAGGGCCTTTCGGCCGTTATCTCGGTCAAGCTGCCCGATCCGCAGTTTGAGGGCCAGACCAAGGCCAAGCTCGGCAGCTCCTATATGCGCGCGCTCACACTCAAGATTGTGACCGACGGCCTTGCCGATTACCTCGAGGAGCATCCCAAGCCCGCTCGCGAGATCGTCAAGAAGGCGCAACAGGCCTGCAAGGCGCGCAATGCCGCCCGCAAGGCGCGCGAGGCGACCCGCCGCAAGAGCCTGCTCGAGACGGCGTCCCTGCCCGGTAAGCTCGCCGACTGCTCGGTGCGCGATGCCGAGCTGACCGAGCTCTTCATCGTAGAGGGCGACTCGGCAGGCGGTTCGGCCAAGGACGGCCGTCGCCGAGACATCCAGGCGATTTTGCCCCTGCGCGGCAAGATTTTGAACGTCGAACGCGTTGGTGACCATCGCGCGTTCTCGAGTGACACCATCCAGTCGCTGATTACCGCGATCGGTTGCGGCGTCACGACGAGTGCCGGCGACGGCGGCGACTTCGATATCACCAAGGCGCGCTACCACAAGATCATCATCATGACCGATGCAGACGTCGACGGTGCGCATATCCGCATCCTGCTACTGACGTTCTTCTACAAGTACATGCGTCCGCTGATCGATGCCGGCTACGTCTATGTTGCCTGCCCGCCCATCTTTGGCATTAAGGTGCGCAACAAGATTCACTACGTGTATCCCAACGGCCGCCAGCCCGAAGACGAGATCCTGCGCGACACCATCCAGAGTCTGGGCCTGAACCCCGACGATAACGACGAGGACGGCAAGGCCAAAGACGGCAAGATCACCAAAAAGCGCAAGGGCTATACCGTCCAGCGCTACAAGGGCCTGGGCGAGATGGACCCCAAGCAGCTCGCCTCGACGACGATGGACCCCAAGACCCGCATCCTGCAGCGTGTGTCGATCGAGGACGCCGTGGTGGCGGACCGCGCCGTGCGCGAGCTGATGGGTTCCGAGGTCGGCTATCGCCGCGAGTACATCGAGAAGCATGCACATGATGCACGATTCCTTGACGCTTAAGAGGAGGTAACGTGGCAGACGATATCAACAATAACGAGGGTATGGACGAGGCCGGCGATGCCGGTATGCCCGATGATCTGAAGCGCCTGCTTGCCCGTGCTGAGCAGGGCGAGGACGGCGATCCGGACGCCTATAACCCCGATGCCGATGATGATGAGGAAGAAGACGACGACGCCGAGCTCGAGGAGAGCTTTGGCGAAGTCGATCGCGGCGCCTCGGCCGGCGAGGATATCAACGGCGGCCAGCTCCAGATTTCGGAGTTCGGTCGCGAGATGAAGCAGTCGTTCATCGAGTATTCGATGTCGGTTATCACGGCGCGCGCCCTGCCGGACGTGCGCGACGGCTTAAAGCCGGTGCACCGCCGCATTCTGTACGCGATGAACGAGAGCGGCATCTACCCCAACCGCCCGCACAAGAAGTCAGCTTGGACGGTCGGCGAAGTTATCGGTAAGTACCATCCGCACGGTGACTTCGCGGTCTACGAGGCCATGGTCCGCCTGGCACAGTGGTTCTCCATGCGCACGCCGCTCATCGACGGTCACGGCAACTTCGGTAACATCGACGGCGACGGCGCGGCAGCCATGCGTTACACCGAGAGCCGCCTGGCAAAGCCCGCCATGGAACTGCTGCGTGACTTGCAGAAGGATACCGTCGACTGGCAGCCCAACTACGACGAATCACTCGCCGAGCCCGTGGCGCTGCCTGCGCGCTTCCCCAACCTGCTGGTCAACGGCAGCCAGGGCATCGCCGTCGGCATGGCCACCAACATCGCTCCGCATAACCTCACCGAGGCGATCGAGGCCACCTGCTACCTGATCGACAACCCCGACGCCACCGTCGACGAGCTCATGCAGATCATGCCCGGTCCGGACTTCCCCACCGGCGCCATCATCATGGGCAGCGCCGGCATTAAGCAGAGCTACGAGACCGGCCGCGGCTCCATTACCGTGCGCGCCAAGGCACACGTTGAGTCCACCAAGACCGGTCGCAGCCGCCTGGTCTTCACCGAGATTCCCTACATGGTCAACAAGGGCACCCTGCAGGAGAAGATTGCCCAGCTCGTCAACGACAAGCGCATCGAGGGCATCTCGGATATGCGCGATGAGTCCAACCAGAAGGGCATCCGTCTGGTCATCGAGCTCAAGAAGGGCGTCATTCCGCAGGTCGTGCTCAACAATCTGTATAAGTACACCTCGCTGCAGACGACCTTTGGCGCCAACAACCTGGCACTCGTCAACGGCGTTCCCAAATGCCTGAGCCTGCGCGAGATGCTGCAGCACTACATCGACCACCAGGTCGACGTCGTCACTCGCCGCACCCGCTTTGACCTCAAGAAGGCCCAGGCCCGCGCGCATATCCTTGAGGGCTACTTGATGGCTCTCGACCATATCGACGAGGTCATTAGCATCATCCGCTCCTCGCAGACCGACTCCGAGGCCAGCAGTCGCTTGATCGAGCGCTTTGGCTTTACGCCCGAGCAGACCACGGCCATCCTCGAGATGAAGTTGCGCCGCCTGACCGGCCTGGAGCGCGACAAGATTCAGGAAGAGTTGGACGGCCTGCGCCGCGCCATCGCCTACTACGAGGACCTGCTGGCGCATGAGGAGAAGATCCTGGGCGTCATCAAGGAAGAGATGCGCGAGATCTCCAAGAAGTTCGGCGATAAGCGCCGCACCGAGATCAGCCAGGTCGAGAAGGACCTGGATGTCGAGGACCTCATCGCCGACGAGGATATGGTCGTGACCATCACCCACACCGGCTACGTTAAGCGTATCCCGGTTGCCGCCTACCGCGCCCAAAAGCGCGGCGGCAAGGGCGTGTCTGGCGTCAACCTCAAAGAGGACGATGTCATCGATGAGATGTTCATCGCGTCCACGCACGAGTACGTGCTGTTCTTCTCGAGCAAGGGCAAGGTCTATCGCCTGAAGGTGCACGAGCTGCCGGTAGGTACGCGCCAGGCACGCGGTACCGCGATCGTCAACCTGCTGCCCTTCGAGGAGGGCGAGAAGATCGCGAGCGTCATCAGCTGCCGCGAGTTCCCGGCCGACGAGTACCTGATGTTTGCCACCAAGAGCGGTATGGTCAAGAAGACCGTGATGAGCGCATATGACCGCAGCCGTCGCGACGGCCTAATCGCTATCAACCTGCGCGACGACGACGCGCTGTTGAACGTGCGCCGCGTGCGCGAGGGCGACAAGATTATCCTGGCCACCACCGCGGGCAAGGCGATCATGTTCTCCGAGGAGCAGGTGCGCGCCACCGGCCGCGATACCAGCGGCGTTCGCGGTATCGGTATGAAGGACGGCGTGAGCGTTCTGGGCATGGAAGTCACTAACGGCAACGGTGATCTGTTCGTCATCACCGAGCGCGGCTACGGCAAGCGCACGCCGGTTGCGGACTACCCGGAGCAGAATCGCGGCGGTCAGGGCGTCTACACCATTCAAATGACCGAGCGTAAGGGTAACCTCGCGGCCATGAAGACGGTGGGCCCGCAGCACGAGCTGTTCATCGTGACGGAGGGCGCGACGGTCATTCGCGTCAAGACCGACGAGATCAGCCAGACCGGCCGCGCCACCCAGGGCGTCAAGATGATGACCGTCGACGACAACGACCGCGTATGCGCTGTCGCCCGCATGACGGCAGCCAAGGAAAAGCCCGAAGGCGAAGCCACAGAAAACGGCTCTGCTTCCGAAGAAACCCCTGTCGATCTAGGCGACGGCAACGACATGCCAGAAGATCTCCTCGACGAGTAAGAGGCCCTGGCTGGTAGAAAATATCAGACCCCATATATCGGCGGTCGGCGCACTGCGCGCCGACCGCTTTTTTGAAAACCTTGGGACTCGTGTTCGCCCCGGTCGCACGGCGACATGTGAAGTCGATCGCGAGTTCCGCACGAGCCAGAGAGCACTTAATGTGCTCTCTGTGCGAGTCAGGACTGTCCGAGTAGGCGACTTCACATGCCGCCGTGCGACCGGGGCGAACACCCTTCAAAGATTTTCAAAAAAAGTTGTTGACGCGCGCGTAACGACTCGTCTAATATATCCCTTGCGCGATGGACCTGTAGCTCAGTTGGTTAGAGCGTCCGGCTGATAACCGGGAGGTCACAAGTTCGAATCTTGTCAGGTCCACCACTTTCTTTCGCAATAAACACCCCAGCGAGAGCCGAGTCGCCGCTGGGGTGTTTATTACTGTCTCCGTGGGGGTTTAGCTCAGCTGGGAGAGCGCGGGCTTTGCAAGCCTGAGGTCAGGGGTTCGATCCCCCTAACCTCCACCATGATGGACCTGTAGCTCAGTTGGTTAGAGCGTCCGGCTGATAACCGGGAGGTCACAAGTTCGAATCTTGTCAGGTCCACCATCAAAACTGTGAAGAGCC
>DBFWDM010000191.1:0-3157 GCA_048484635.1 Collinsella sp. | reverse complement strand
CGGCAACGGCACCCGGGTACACGATGGGCTTGTGCGAATCCTCGGGGCACACGAAGGCCTCCTCGATGCCGTCGTAGCGGAAGATATCGGAGCTGTAGACAAAACCGGCTACGCAGTCGCCCGTAGAGACATAGGCGGCGGCGGTGCCCACCTTATCGGCCAGTGCGACCTTGTCGGCGATCTCGGGAGCATACTCGCCGTCGTCGCCCTCGGTACCGGTATAGAGCCCCACGGAAGCCAGCGCCTGGTTGGCGTACTTGCCGGCGGGGACGGTCTTGGCGTCGCCAATGGCGATCTTGCCGTCCAGATTCGCGACGTCGGCGATGGCCTCGACCTTGGTGTCGGAGCCCTCGGCGCGAATGATCACGAGGTCGTTGACGAACATGTCCTCACGCGTATCGACGTCGACGAGCTCGGCGGCTTCGGCGTCGTCCATGGTGCCCTTGGAGGCTGTGATGAGCACGTCGACAGCGGCACCGGCGCGCATCTGCTCGACAAGGTCGCCGGAGGCCTTAAACTGCGTGTCTGCAAACGTGGTGCCGGTCTGCTCTGTGTAGAGCTCCTGAACCTCGGGCAGAGCCTTCTCGAGCGAGTTGGCGGCAAAGACCTGCAGCTCGACAGCCTTCTTGGAAGATGCCTTAGCAGAACCGGCGTCGGATCCGGCCGGCTCGGACGTCTTGCTGCCCGAGCAGCCAGCAAGACCAAGGCCGGCAGCGGCGACAGCAGAAAGCGAGACGAATCCGCGACGAGAAACCATATCGAACATATTCAACCCTTTCGGACCTTGTGCCCGGGTACCCCACCGCGGGCTTTAATCTGCAATCAGATTATACTTTTGCGCGAATAATGTTAGTGAGAAATTATTCTCGCCTGAGAATATAGTTTCGAGTTACCGTACACCTCGGCGTCGATTCGGCGGAAAACAAAAGCGGAGCGACCGATAAGGTCGCCCCACCGCAGGTAAATAGCTTAGTTGGTATGTCCGCCGCCCGCTGTCATCTGAGCCGCGTGCTCCAGCTGGTCCGCTATGGCCTCCCAGCTTTCGCGGGCGGCCTTCGTGGAACCGGGAAAGTTTACGACAAGTGTATGACCTCGTTGCATGCAAATAGCACGCGAGAGCATAGCGCGGCGCGTCTTGGTCATCGAGTACGCACGAATTGCCTCTGCAATACCCGGCACATCGCGGTCGCAGACGGCACGCGTCGCCTCGGGCGTCACATCGCGCATCGAAAGCCCCGTGCCGCCGCAGGTGAGCACGACATTGGCGTGGCACTCATCGGCGGCTTCCACAATGGCATCGCCAATCTCGCTGACGTCATCGCGCACGACCACATGTGAGGCGACCGTCCAGCCCTGCGCCTCGATAAGTTCCTCGAGTGCAGCTCCAGCCTCGTCCTGGGCAAGATCGCGCGTATCCGAGCACGTCACAATCGAAATCTTCAGCTCCATAGCATTCCTCCTACAACACCGTTCCCTCGGGCAGGTCGACACGCACGACATCCACGACGTCGCCTGCCTTGAGCTCACACGGCCCTTCGTCAATACGCAGCAGACAGTTGGCACGCTGCATCGTGCCGAGCAGCGCCGAATTCTGCGTCTTGGCCTCGGTCACCAGCAGCTCATCGGTCTCGGGGTCGCGCAAAACCGTGGCGCGATCGAAGAAGCGTCGGTCCTGGCGCTTTTTCACACCGTGGGTAAGAACCGCTCGCTGCACGGGGCGCGCCCCCTCGGCAAAACCACGCATCTTGCGAATCGCCGGGCGCGCGAGCATCTCAAAGCCCACATACGCCGCGGCCGGATTGCCTGAAAGCCCCAGGTAGGGCTTACCCCCGAGCAAGCCAAACGTGATGGCCTTGCCCGGACGCATCGAAATGCGGTCAAACAGCACCTCGCCCTCGCGCCGGACGAGCGCCGTCACGTAGTCGTAATCGCCCGCCGAGGCGCCACCGCTCGTAATGACAAAATCGCACTCCTGCACGGCGCGATGCACCAGTTCGGCAATCGCCTGCTCATCGTCGGGCGCAATGCCGTAGAACACGGGCTCGGCTCCTGCATCGAGCGCCTCGGCCATCAACGCCGAGGAGTTGGAGTCGCGAATCTGCCCGCGCGCCGGCACGTTACTCGGTGCGACCAGTTCCGTGCCCAGCGAGATGATGCCCACACGCGGGGCAGCGTGCACCTTCACGCTCGCGTATCCGGCGCTTGCCAGCAGACCCGCGCCCGCCGGAGCCACGACCTCGCCGGCGCGCATCACAGCATCGCCGGCATGGGCCTCCTCGGCGGCAGAGCGAACGTTCTCCCCTACCTTGGCCGGCGCCGAGAAGCGAACGTGCGAGCCCTCGTTGCCATCGCCGTCAAGCACGTCGACGATCTCGTATTTCACTACGGCGTCAGCACCCTCGGGCACCGGCGCGCCCGTCATGATGCGGACGGTCTCGCCCGTGCCGACCACGCCCTCAAAGACATGGCCCGCTGCCTCGTGTCCGATAACGTCGAGCGTCACCGGCGTCTCACCAGACGCCTGCGCCAAGTCCGCCGAGCGCACGGCATATCCGTCCATAGCGCTGTTGGCAAACGGCGAGATGTCGATATCGGCCACCGCGTCCTCGGCCAAGGGAAGACCGGCGGCCTGCCACACGGGAATCTCGACGAGATCGGTCGGAGCAACGTGCGACAGAACGATCGACTGCGCGTCCTCCAGCGGAATGAGTTTCTCTGCCATATGCACCTCTTTAATGCCACGGCGCACAACAGGGACGCCGATTCTTTATGCTTGTCTCAGTATAATCCCCCGACGCGCGACCGCGATTTGGCCTGTACCCGCAAATACACCTGTCGGCCGCAAGCCGCGAAACAGAATGGAAAGCAACCCACCGGCTCGTCGCGCTTGCCACGTTTTATAATGCTTGCGTTGCAACCTAAAAGAGGAATATATGGCTCATAACAACAAACCCGAAAGCGCAAACGAAGCGCAGGATCATTCCCAGCCGCTCGACGATGGCGGCTTTTTCTCCCTTAGCGACGTCATCATGGCCGGCAGGCGTCAACTCACCCGCTCCGAGCAGCTCTTGGCCGCCGACACACGCCGCAACGCCCGCAACCTGTTTGCAAGCGCCAAACTGCTCGCGCTCGTCGTCATCGTCTCGCTCGCCATGGG
>DBFWDM010000190.1:0-7923 GCA_048484635.1 Collinsella sp. | reverse complement strand
TTCGCTTGTCGGTCGAAGCGTAAGCCCCGGCGTTGGTGGAAATGGTGAAAATGCGTTGGCGTGATCGGGGAAATTGCGTTGGCGGAATCGGCTAAAGTGCGATGGCGAAATTGGTTGTTTTTACAGTAGCGCTAACACCTGGTGAGGCCCGCCCCGTAGGACGACGTCCCCTCCATCGCGACGCAGGCCGGCTCCCCGGCCGCCGCGATCGCCCCGGCGAGCGCCTCGTATCCCGCCGCGTCGGCGGGGAACTGGCGGGACAGGACCTTGCGGCCCCTCCAGTCGAGGACGCACAGCCAGTGCGAGTCGGCGTGGGTGTCGACCCCGCAGAAGACCGGCCCGCGGGCGTCGGGTGTCGATTCGTTTTGCATGTCTCGCTCCGTTCTTTCCGTGCTCGCCTGGACCGGGCAGACGGCACACTGACGGGGCGCGATAGAATGCGGTTGTTCGGGTCCGCGGTATCGCTCCATGCTCCTATTAGGTCATGCGGCGGTCTCGGCTCGCCGCGGCCCGCGCGGGACATGTCAGGAAACGAGGGCAGCCCTGTGGGCGCCAGCGGAATGTGGGGTCACCGCGCGGTCCGCATCTGATGGTGTCGACGTCAATGGTATACGGGTGCATCATCGACGTCTTCAATACAGAAAATATCAGTGCGGAGTGTTTTCAAAACCAAGCCCGGTCCCGGCCTGCAGTAACGTTGCTGGCGGTTCTTGGGCATCGCTTGCTAGCGGGGTTCCTTTGCTGAAATGGACTTGGCCGAAAGGGCCGCTGGTCCCAGTCGCTGGTTCGCGCTTTGCGTGAACTCTGCGCTACCGTGGGACAGTTAGGCTTCTGTTGTTGGACCCGCTACATCTTCCCGGCCCAACATCGCCCGTAGCTTCTCGAAGCTTGCCTCGCTCAGGCAGTGCTCCATGTGGCAGCCCTCTTGCGACGCGACCTCAGCCGAAACACCCGCATCCTCCAGCAGCCCCACGAAAAAGCAGTGACGCTCCCACATTTGACGAGCGACCTCCAGACCACGCTCCGTCAGATGAACATCTCGCTTGCCCATTTCGACGTAGCCGTTGTTCTCCAACGTCGCCATAGCTTTTGAAACGCTTGCCTTAGTTACGCCAAGGTACTCTGCAACATCAATCGAGCGCACGATGCCCTGACGTTGCGACAGAACGTAGATCGATTCGAGATAGTCTTCTCCGGATTCACGCAGGGCCATGGACCGCCTTTCGCGATGATTGCTAGTTAGCCGTTGGATACTTTCCACGGCTTACTTTACCGCAAAAGTTGCCCATGTCTTACTACTTTGCCTAAAAGTTAGCCGTGTTTCACAAAACGAGCGGGACGAAAACAAAATGGGAACACGCCCCGCAAGGAGTGTCCCCAAGTGCCGGGTCGCAGCTACACGAGTCCAAAGTGCTTCGCGGCGTTGTAGATGCCGTCATCGTCTACGGCGGTCGTAACGTAGGTCGCTGCGGCCTTCACAGTCTCCTGCGCGTTGCCCATGGCCACACTAGTGCCCACGGCGGCAAACATCGACAGGTCGTTCTCGCCGTCGCCAAAGGCAATCGCCTCGCTCGCGTCGATGCCCAGGCGCTCCAGCGTCGCCGCCACGCCCAGGTCCTTGCCGCCGTTAGCGGGAATAATGTCACAGAACAGGTCGCACCAGCGCGTGGCGAGCGAATGCGACACGGCATCGGTCACGATATGCTCGTCGTCAGGGTCCACAAAGGCGCAGAACTGGTAGACCGGTGCGTCAAAGGCGTGCTCAAACGGCTCCTCGTGGTAGACGATTCCCGCGTTGCTGCCAGCCGTCACCACGCGCTCGGACAGGCGGTTCACAAACGAGTTCTCGCCCTGCATGCACAGCGAGTCGTAGCGCCCCTGCGCCACCTGGTCCACAATCACCGCGACGTCGTCCGAATCGATCGGGCAGCTGCGGTAAACCCCCTCGGCATCAAAGCAGTGCTGGCCCGAAAGCGTAATGTACGCATCCCAGCCCAGGTCGAACAGCCAGTCCGGCATCTGGTAGGTCGGGCGACCCGTGGCGATTACGCACGCAATCCCCTGTTCGCGAAAGTTATCGAGCACCTGCTGCGCCGACGCCGGAATCCGGTGGGTCTTAAAGCTCAGCAACGTGCCGTCGATATCGAAAAACGCGGCTTTGATCATTCTCGCCTACTCCTCGCCCTCGAGCTTTTCGCTCGCCTCGAGCCACGCCATCTCCAGCTCGTCCATGGCAGCGTGAGCCTCGTCGATCTTTGCCTGCTGCTCGCCGAGCGCCGTGTAGTTGGTGGGATCGACTTGGGCCATTGCTGCCTCGGCCTCCTCAACGCGGGTGCGCTGCGTCTCCATCTTGCGCTCGAGCGAACTCACCTCGCGGCGGAGCTTCTGGCGCTCGGCGTTGGACAGGCCGTTGGGCTGACCGCTCGACTTAGGCTTTTCGGCCGCAGCTGCCGCGGCACCGGTGTCGAACGTGCCGGTCTTGGCGCTCGGCGCGCCCACGGGCTCGCCCTCGGCGGTAGCGTTGCACAGGCGCAGGTACTGGTCCACGCCACCGGGCATATGCGTCAGGTGGCCGTCGAGCAGCGCCCACTGCTGGTCGGTCACGCGCTCCATCAAAAAGCGGTCGTGCGTCACCAGGATCAGCGTGCCGGGCCAGCCGTCCAGCAGGTCCTCGACAATCGCGAGCATGTCGGTATCCAGGTCGTTGCCCGGCTCGTCCAGGATGAGCACGTTGGGCTCGTCCAGAATCGTCAGCAACAGCGACAGGCGACGGCGCTGACCGCCCGAAAGATCTCCGATGCGGCTCCAGAGCTGCTGCGTCGTAAAGCCCAGACGCTCGCAGAGCTTCTCGGGCGAAGTCTCCTTGCCGTCGATGACGTAGTACTTCTTATAGTTGCCGAGCACCTCGCGGATCGTGTCGCCCATGTAGGGCTTGAGCTCCTCGAGCTGCTGCGACAGCACGCCAAAGCGCACTGTCTGGCCAATCTTCACGCGGCCGCGCGTGGGTTCAATCTTGCCCTGGATCACGTCAAGCAGCGTCGACTTGCCAGCGCCATTCTCACCCAAAAGACCATAGCGGTCGCCCGCACCAATGAGCCAGGTCACATCGGAGAGCACCTGCTTGGGCGCGCCGCCGGCATCCGCATAGCCGGCGTCCACGTCGACCACGTCGATAACCTGCTTGCCTAGGCGGCTCACGGCGAGGCGCTTGAGCTCCAGCTCGTCACGCACGGGCGGCACGTCGGCGATCAGCTCGCGAGCGGCATCCACGCGAAACTTGGGCTTGGTGGAACGCGCCTGGGCGCCGCGGCTCAGCCACGCGAGCTCCTTGCGCGCCATGTTGCGACGGCGCTCCTCGGTAACCGCGGCCATGCGGTCGCGCTCCACGCGCTGCAGGATATATGCGGAGTAACCGCCCTCGAAGGGATCGACCTGGCCGTCGTGGACCTCCCACATACTGGTGCAGACCTCGTCCAAGAACCAGCGGTCGTGCGTGACCACGAGCATCGCGCCCTGGCCGCGCTGCCAGCGGGCCTTTAAGTGACGCGCGAGCCAGTTGATGGTGCGCATGTCCAGGTGGTTGGTGGGCTCGTCGAGCATGAGCACGTCATAGTCGCCGATCAGCAGGCGCGCGAGGTCCACGCGACGGCGCTGGCCGCCCGAAAGCTCGCCCACCGTGCCCTCCCAGGGCACATCGCTAATAAGGCCGGCCAGAATCTGGCGCGTACGCGGGCTCGAGGCCCACTCGTATTCAGGCGTGTCACCGACGACGGCATGATGCACGGTGTCGGTATCGACCAGGTTATCCTTTTGGCCGAGCAATCCAATCGTCGTGCCGCGGCGGTGCGTCACGCGTCCGTCATCGGGCTCCAGCGTGCCGGCGAGCACGCTCAGCAGCGTCGACTTGCCGTCGCCGTTTTTACCGACAATACCAATGCGGTCACCCTCGCCCACGCCGAGCGTCACGCTATCGAAAATATGCTTGGTGGGAAACTCTAGGCTGACGGAATCGCATCCCAAAAGAATCGCCATATGCCCTGCTCCTTCGTAGAAATTCAACGTTGTCCATGATAGCAGCGAAAAGGCGGGCCGCACACGACACAAAAAGGCGGGCCATCTCCCACAAGAGATGACCCGCCTCTCCAATCAGTCCCGTGGCGACCGTGGCCACCGCGGGCCTCAAGCATGTCCCGGACTAGGAGAACATGCCGGTGAGGTAATCATTCAGCCGCTTGTCCTTGGGCCGTTGGAAAATCTCGTCAGTCTCGTCGTACTCGACCATATCGCCCATGTAGAAGAACGCCGTGCGGTTGGACACACGCGACGCCTGCTCCATGTTGTGCGTCACGATGACGATGGCGCGGTCGGCAACGATCGACGACATGAGGTCCTCGATCGCCAGCGTCGAGATGGGGTCGAGCGCCGAGCAGGGCTCGTCGAACAAGATCACGTCGGGGTTGAGCGCCAGCGTGCGCGCGATGCACAGGCGCTGCTGCTGACCGCCCGAAAGCGCATGGGCGCTCTTGTCGAGCTTGTCCTTGACCTCGTCCCACAGCGCCGCGCCGCGCAGGCTCTCCTCGACCATGCGGTCGAGCTCGTCACGGTCGGTGATGCCGTGGCGCTTGGGCGCAAACGTGATGTTGTCGCGAATGGACTTGCGGAACGGGTTGGGCTGCTGGAACACCATGCCAATGGAACGGCGCAGCTCGTAGGTGTTTTCGGTCTTGGTGTTCACGTTGCGCCCGCGATAGTTGATCTCGCCCTCCACGCGGCAGCCGCGAATCTCGCGATTCATGAGGTTGAGGCTACGCAAGAAGGTCGACTTACCGCAGCCCGAAGGCCCGATGAGCGCCGTGATCTCGCCCTTGTGGAAGTCGAGCGACGTATTGTGCAGTGCATGGTGGTCGCCATAGTACACGTTGACGTCCTTGGTGGAGAGCACAACCTCGTCGCTCACGGCCTTGCCGCTCACGCGCACGCGCTTCTCGCTCTCCCCCACGCTCGACAGGAAGTCCCGGGTGTCGGACGATACCGCTTCGGTTGCGGGCGTTACATTCATCTCGCTCATTCGGCCGTCATCTTCCTTGCCAGTTGCTTGCCCACAATGCGGGCGATTACGTTAAACAGCAGCACGCAAATCATCAGCAGTGCCGCGGTACCCCAAACGATCTGCTGGGCCTCGGGGCTGCCTTCGCCATAGATCTTGTAGATATGCACGGCGAGCGACTCACCGGGACGGAACACGTTCCAGGCGCAAGTAGGGCTCGACAGGTTAAGGCTCAAGAAGTTGAGGCGAACCGGCGAGCTCATGCCCGAGGTAAAGAGCAGCGCCGCGGCCTCGCCAAAGACGCGGCCGGCCGAAAGCACGATGCCGGTCACGATAGCGGGCATGGCCTCGGGAATCAGGATGTGCAGCGTGGCCTCCCAGCGGGTGAGGCCCATGGCCAGGCACGCATCGCGCTGGGCCTGCGGCACGTCCTCGAGCGCCTGCTGGATCACGCGCACCAGAATGGGGATATTGAACATGGTGAGCGCGACGGCGCCGGAGATGATGGAGTACTTCCAGCCCAGCTGCACCGAGAACACCAGAAAACCGAACATGCCGACAACGATGGAAGGCAGCGAGGACAGCGTCTCGATGGCGGTGGAGGCAATGTCGCGGACGGGTCCGTCAGGTGCGTACTCAACCAAAAAGACCGCGCCACCCAGGCTGATGGGCACCGAGATGATCAGGGTGATCAGCAGCAGGTAGAACGAGTCGAACAGCTGGTAGAGCACGCCGCCCTGCGTTCCGTTGGCGCGCGACGGCTCCGTGAGAAAGCCCGGCTGGAACAGCGTCGAGATGCCCTCGAACAGGATATAGGCCACCATGGAGACGACGATGAGCATGACGATGGCGACGATCGCCGTCAACACGCCCGTGGCGAAGCGGTCCTGCTTTTGGACACGCCCGAGCCTCGCCTCGTCGATGTGGATACGCGTGCTAGCCACGAGCCTTCGCCCCCTTGCGGCCGATAAGGTGGATGATCAGGATGAAGATGAGACTCATGCCCATCAGCAGCAGGCCGAGCGCCCACAGAACATCGTCTTGGGCCGAGCCCTCGGCATAGACTGCCATGGACGTGGTGAGCGTGGTGGTGATGGTCGAAGCCGGCGACAGCAGCGACGTCGGCATGGCCTCGATGCCGCCGATGACCATGCGCACGGCGAGCGTCTCGCCAAAGGCGCGGGTCATGCCCAAGATAACCGCGGTCATGAGCGACGGCATGGCGGACTTGAGCACCACGTGCCAGATGGTCTGCCAGCGGGTGTAGCCCAGCGCGAGCGAGCCCTGGCGGTAGCCGTCGGGCACGGCGCGCAGGCCATCGACCGAAAGCGTGGTCATCGTCGGCAGAATCATGACCGCCAGCACGATGGCGCCGGGCAAGATGCCCAGGCCCGTGCTCACGTGGAAAACGCTCTTCATAAGACCGACGACCACGTGAAAACCGATCAAGCCAAAGACGACCGAGGGAATACCGGTCAAAAGCTCAATAAGCGGCTGAAAGATCTTGGAGCCAAATTTTGGTTGGATCTCGACCGCAAAGATGGCAGAGCCGATGGCGATGGGCAACGCGATGAGCGTGGAGAGCACCATGACCGCAAACGAGGTGACGATCAGGGGCAGGGCGCCGGTGTAGGGCAGGCCGTTTTTAGCCGTGTTGGCCAGGTCCCACTTGGTGCCGGTGAAAAACTCGACGACCGAGACGCCGTCTTTGACAAAAGCCGAGAGGCCCTTTTGGGCGACCATAAAGATGAGCGCGGCAACGACAAGCGTCACGAGCGCTACGCACGCGCCCGTGACGCACAGGCCCACGTTCTCAAGGTCGCGCTTTGGCAGCTGTTTTGCCATTGCAAACCTTTCCGGGGGCGACTACTTATTTAGCGGAGACCTTGCCGCTGGCGTCCTTGACGACCTTCATGGCAGAGACGGGGATGAAGCCCTGCTCCTCGACGAGCTTGCCCTGGACGTCGTCGGAAAGCATGAACTCCAGGAAGGCCTTGGTGGCCTCGTCGGCGTCCTTGGAGCAGTACATGTGCTCGGTAGCCCAGATCTTGAAGGAGTCATCAGTGACATTCTTGCTCTTGGGCTCGACGCCCTCGACCTTGATGGCGTTGAACTTGGAGTCATCGAAGTGCGAGAAGTCGAGGTAGGAGATGGCGTTATCGGTGCTGCCCATCTGAGTCTGGACGTCGCCGGACTTGTCGAGCTCGGCGTCGCCCTTAAAGTCGACGGCCTCGTCGCCAAAGACGGCGGCCTCGAAGGTGGCGCGGGTGCCGGAGCCGGCCTTGCGGTTGAGGACGACGATGGTGGCGTCGTCGCCGCCGACCTCCTTCCAGTTGGTGATCTGGCCAGAGAAGATGCCCTTGAGCTGCTCGAGGGACAGGTCGTCGACCGTCACGTTCTTGGAGACGACGGGACCCATGCCCACGACGGCAACCTCGTGGTCGACGAGGTTCTTGACCTGGTCGGCCTCGAGCTTGGTCTCGGCGAAGACGTCGGAGTTGCCGATGGTGACGGTGCCGGCGGCAACAGCGGTCAGGCCCTTGCCCGAACCGTTACCCGAGCCGGAGACGGAGACGTCCGGGTTGGCATCCATGAACTTCTCGGCAGCGGCCTCGACGAGAGCCTGGAACGAGGAGGCGCCGTCGTAGGTCACCTCGCCGGAGACGGACTCGGCAGCAGCGGCGCTACCCTTGTCGGCGGCGTCGGATGCGCCGGAGCCGCCGCAACCAACGAGACCGAGACCGACGATGCTGGCAAGACCACCAGCGAGGCCGAGGAACTGACGACGAGAATAAGCCTGATCGAGCATGATCTTCCTTTCATACATGCGACTCGCGGGCACCCCGCCCGCTTTGCTGTTTGGAAAGATACGGCCC
>DBFWDM010000189.1:0-6154 GCA_048484635.1 Collinsella sp. | reverse complement strand
GGAGAACGAGCGCCATATGCTGCAGGAGATCGACGCCCTGGTGCGTACGAGCCCCATCGCGCTCAAGAAGCCCACGCCGGTCGAGGAAGCCGATACCATCATCGACATCTTCGATAACACGCTGTTCGACGTTATCCCCGTCATCTACCGTCGTTTTGACGACTGGGTGCTGGGCGACAAGGCCGGTACCGTGCCGCCGCTGTGCCCGGCGTTCTTCCATCCCGGCAGCTGGATCGGCTCCGACCGCGACGGCAACCCCAACGTCACCGCCAAGGTGAGCCGCGAAGTCGCCGCCAAGTACTTTACGCACATGGTGCTCAAGCTCGAGGACAAGTGCCGCCGCATCGGCCACAACCTCACGCTCGAGGCCACCTACAGCAAGCCTTCTGCCGAGCTCATTAACCTGTGGAACCATCAGGTCGAGATGAGCCCTCGTTACACGGCCCGCGCCGAGCTGATCTCCGAGCACGAGCCGCATCGCGCCGTCATGCTCGTCATGGCCGACCGCCTGAACGCCACCGTGCGCCGCATCACCGACACCATGTACCACAGCGCCGACGAGTTCCTGGATGACCTGCGCGTCGTCCAGCGTTCGCTTGCTGCCTGCGGAGCCGTCCGTGCCGCCTACGGTCCGGTCCAAACCATCATCTGGCAGGTCGAGTCCTTCGGCTTCCATATGGTCGAGATGGAGTTCCGTCAGCACTCCGTGGTGCACGCCCGCGCCCTCAAGGATATCCACGAGAACGGTATCCATGGTGACCTGCAGCCCATGACGCGCGAGGTCATCGACACCTTCCGTGCCATCGGTTCCATCCAACAGCGCTACGGCAAGAAGATGGCACACCGCGACATCATCTCGTTTACCAAGAGTGCCCAGCATGTGGCCGACGTCTTTGAGCTGGCCCACCTGTCCTTCGCACACGAGGAAGACGTTCCCGAGCTCGACGTGATCCCGCTGTTCGAGCAGCTCGAGGACCTCGAGGGCTGCGTTGACGTGCTCGACCAGATGCTTACGCTGCCCGTGGTGCAAAAGCGCCTTGCCCAGACCAACCGCCGCATGGAGGTCATGCTGGGCTATTCCGACTCTTCCAAGGATGCCGGTCCTACCACGGCCATGCTCGCGCTGCACTCCGCGCAGGAGCGCATCGCCAAGTGGGCAGAGAAGAACGATATCGACCTGGTGCTCATGCACGGTCGCGGCGGTGCCGTGGGCCGTGGCGGCGGCCCGGCCAACAAGGCCGTGCTGGCGCAGCCCAAGGGTTCGGTCAACTGCTTCTTTAAGCTCACCGAGCAGGGCGAAGTCATCTTTGCCCGTTACGGCAACCGCACGCTGGCTCAGCGCCATGTTGAGTCCGTTGCCGCCGCAACGCTTTTGCAGTCGGCCCCGAGTGTCGAGAAGACCAACACCGAGACCACGCAGAAGTTCTGGGATATGGCCGAGAAGCTCAACACTGCAAGCCACGAACGCTATCTGGACCTGCTGAACACCGAGGACTTTACACCGTGGTTCTCGACCGTGACGCCGCTGACCGAGGTCGGTCTGCTGCCGATCGGCTCGCGTCCGGCCAAGCGCGGTCTGGGTGCGAAGTCACTCGACGACCTGCGTACCATTCCGTGGATCTTCAGCTGGAGCCAGGCGCGCATTAACCTGGCCGCTTGGTACGGCCTGGGCACCGCCTGCGAGCAGCTTGGCGATCTTGACCAGCTCAAGGCTGCCTACCAGGAGTGGCCGTTCTTCCGCACCTTTATCGACAATATTGAGATGTCGATCGCCAAGACCGATCAGCGCATCGCCAAGATGTATCTGCACCTGGGCGATCGCCAGGATCTGTCCGAGAAGGTCTTTACCGAGATGCAGCTCACGCGTAAGTGGGTCCTTGCCATCGTCGGTGACGAGTGGCCGCTGCAGCGCCGCCGCGTGCTCGGCTGCGCCGTCCGCGTGCGTAACCCCTATGTCGACGCCCTGTCCATCGCCCAGGTCCGCGCCCTTCGCGAGGTGCGCATGAATCAGGACGAGATGGCCGAGGAGAAGAAGGCCGAGTACATGAGCCTGATTCTTTCGACTGTGACCGGCGTCTCGGCAGGACTGCAGAACACGGGGTAATCGATAGCCCTGTGGTTCTCACCGGGGCCCGATGGGTTTCCCTCTGAATGCGTCCTCGCACTTGAAGCCCCCTTATCCTGCTCCTTCGGAGCTGCGGATAAGGGGGCTTCGTGCTGCGGAGTGCATTCAGAGGGAAACCCGTCGGGTCCCTTCGTCCTCGATCTTCAGGGATTAAAGCTGAGGAGAAGAATGATGCATTGGGCGCTTCGCACCTTACAGCTGTGGCGGCCGCGGTCCCGTTTGAGGTCGCGTCCGTTTTGTTGTGGGTCAAATATGAACGTTGTGTTAATGAGTCGGTGGACGGTGGTGTTTTTCGGTGAGCGGCGTATCCTTCCAACGGTTTATCTAGTGTGTCAGTTGAAAGGAAGAGGGCGCTCGTCATTGTTTGAATGTGAACTGCCGTTTGACCACAAGACGTTGCATCTGGAGCTCGAGGATAAGAACTTCGCGGGTGTGATGGAAGGTCATCAAAACGAGTTTAAGACTACGAAATCGCAGGAAGAGCTGGTAGAGGAGTCGCTTGCCAACCCTTATGGCTCGCCTTCGCTCGAGGAGCTTTGTGCTGGCAAGAAGGATATTGTCATTATTAGCTCCGATCATACGCGTCCCGTTCCCTCGCGTGTGACGATGCCTATTCTGCTGCATCACATCCATTCCGCTGCGCCCGAGGCTCGAGTTCGTATTTTGGTTGCTACGGGTATGCACCGTCCGTCGACGCATGAGGAGCTCGTCAACAAGTATGGCGAGGAGATCGTTGCCAACGAGGAAATCGTTATGCACGTCGCAACTGACGACAGCATGATGAAAAAGATCGGCACCTTGCCTTCTGGTGGCGAGTGCATCATCAACAAGATTGCCGTCGATTGCGATCTGCTGCTTGCCGAGGGCTTTATTGAGCCGCACTTCTTTGCTGGTTTCTCCGGCAGCCGCAAGTCCGTCCTGCCTGGCATCGCCAGCTACAAGACCATCATGTACAACCACAACGGTCAGTTTGTGAATGATTCCCACTCGCGTGCCGGCAACCTGTGCCACAACCACGTGAGCGAGGACATGTTTGCCGCTGCCGAGATGGCTCACCTTGCCTTTGTGCTTAACGTGGTGCTCAACGGCAAGCACGAGGTCATCGGTTCCTTTGCCGGCGATATCCACAAGGCGCACGAGGCTGGCTGCGAGTTCGTGAAGAGCCTTGCCGGCGTTGAGCCCGTCGAGTGCGAGATTGCCATTACCACCAACGGCGGCTACCCGCTCGACCAGAACATCTACCAGGCCGTGAAGGGCATGTGCTCTGCCGAGGCCACGCTTCCCGAGGGCGGCGTGATTATCGATGTCGCCGGTTGTGCCGACGGTCACGGTGGCGAGGGCTTCTATCACAACATCGCCGACAACGATCCTGCGGAGTTTGAGCGCGCCTGCATCGACCGTCCTAAGGACGAGACCCTGCCCGACCAGTGGACGAGCCAGATTTTCGCCCGCATCCTGGCGCATCACCCTGTGATCATGGTTACCGACCTGTGCGATCACCGGATGATCAAGGATATGCACATGACGCCGGTCAACACCCTCGATGAGGCGCTCAAGCTCGCCTTTGAGATGAAGGGTGCCGATGCCAAGGTGGCCGTCATTCCCGATGGCCTGGGCGTTGTCGTCGCTCAGCACTAGTACGCGGCCTAAACGAATCGTTTATAACCGACAAGAAAGATAAGGTTTTATGCTTACCAAACTCCTCTGCGAATTCGGCGCAACGGCCCTCATGATCATCTTTGGCGTGGGCGTGCACTGCGATACCGTGCTCAAGGGCACCAAGTATCAGGGTTCCGGCCATATGTTTGCCATCACCACTTGGTCTTTTGGCATCTCGGTCTGCCTGTTTGTCTTTGGCGGCGCCGTGTGCATGAACCCGGCTATGGTGCTCGCCCAGTGCATCGTAGGTCTGGTGCCGTGGGGCAGCTGCATTCCCTTCATGATTGCCGATATGCTCGGCGGCTTTGTGGGCGCCGTAATCGCTTGGCTTATGTATGCCGATGAGTTCAAGGCTTCCGAGGGCGTCGTCGACCCCATTGCCCAGCGCAACATCTTCTCGACCAACCCCACCACCGAGGGCACCAACTATGCTCGCAACTTCTTCTGCGAGGCTATCTGCACCTTTGTGTTCATCAGCGCCATCCTTGCTGCCGCTAGCCGCGCTGGTGAGAACGTTCTGATGCTCGCTATCTGCGTCGGCCTGATCGTTTGGGCCGTTGGCATGGGCATGGGCGGCATCACCGGCTTCGCCATGAACCAGGCTCGTGACCTTGGTCCTCGCATGGCCTATCAGGTGCTGCCGATCAAGAACAAGGCCGACAACAACTGGAAGTATGGCCTGCTTGTTCCTGGCATCGCACCGTTTATCGGTGCCGCTCTGGCCGCACTGTTTGTGCACGGTTTCTTGGGCATGTTCTAGGCTAAGGACGGCTCTATAAGGTCCGGGCTCGGTAAGGGTTAACTTTCCAACGCGTCCTCGGACATGCAAAAAGGCTCGCTGCGCACTTCGTGCGGCGAGCCTTTTTGCGTCCTGCGGAGTGCGTTGGAAAGTTAACCCTTACCGAGCCCTGGGCATTTTTGGCTGTGTTCGAACAAGCAACCCAACATATATATCTGAATTTGGATGGGAGGGGCTTGTTGCTGTTGGGGGCATCGAAGTGCGAGTGACACTTTGGGATGCGTGGCGCCTTGGGGTGGGGCGGTGCTTTGAGATGAGCTTCTTACTTAGCTGAAGAGGGGTTTTATGGCTGATAGGTAGTCTTTGGCTACGTTCTCTTTTGGGGCTTGGAAGTTGTGCCAGGCCCACCATTGGACGGTGGCTACGAAGCTTGAGGCTATGTGGTGCAGTAAGAAGCTGCGGTCCATGGTGCCGGCGGGGCCTGCGGGGTCGACGGGGACGGTTTCGGCTGCTCGTGACATGATGGTCTTGCGTAAGCAGTCGGCGAAGACGCGTGAGCCGGCGCCGGCTACGAGGGCTCGAACGCCCTGACGGCGTTCCCAGAGGTTGTTGAGGATATGCTCGACTTGCACGAGTGGGTCGTCGAGCGGCGTACCATCGTCGTCGAGGGCGTGGGTGCAGATGCCGCTCACGAGCTCGGACAGTAGGCCGTCTTTGCTCTTAAAGAGGCCGTAGAATGTCGCGCGGCCTACGTGGGCGCGCGCGATGATGTCGCCGACGGTGATCTTGCCGTAGTCCTCTTCGCGTAGGAGTTCGGAGAACGCCGCGACGATGGCGGCGCGGCTTTTTGTCTTGCGGGCGTCCATGGCTATGCGTCCGCGTGAACAAGCAGGCAGCGGAGCGTACCGGAGCAACCCTCGTAGGGGCGTTTGCCGGCGCCGTAGCCGACGGCCTCGATGCGGTAGCGAGCCGGCAGGTGCTCGGATGTGCGCAGTGCGGCGACGATGGCAGCGCCCGTGGGCGTCACGAGCTCGCCGGCGACCGGTGCGGGCGTGAGGGCGATATTGCCCGCCTGGCACAGGTTGACGACAGCGGGGACGGGAATGGGCATAAGGCCGTGGGCACAGTGGATGGTGCCGTGGCCCTCGGAAAGCGACTCGACCACAATGTCCTCAATGCCCAGGTCATCGAGGCAGATGGCGACAGAGCAGACGTCGACGATGGAATCGACGGCGCCTACCTCGTGGAACATGACGGTCTCGGGCGTTTTGCCGTGGGCCTTGGCCTCGGCGGCGGCGAGCGCGGTAAAGATGGCGAGCGCGCGACGCTTGGCGCCATCACTCATCTGCGAGCCATCGATGATGGCGGTGACGTCCGCCAAAGAACGGTGATGATGGTGGTGGGCGTGATGATGGCCCTCGTGGCCATGGCCGTGGGTCTCATGATCATGCTCGTGTGTGTGCTCGTGTTCGTGTTCGTGTTCACCATGATCATGATGGTGGTGCTCGTGCTCGTGCGTGTGCTCGGCAGCTGCTTCGTTGCCGTAGAGCCATGCCATGTCGTGGTCGTGGTTCTCGAGCTCTTCTGCCAGCTGAACGTCGAAATCGCAGGCGTCGATGCCATGCTTGTTT
>DBFWDM010000188.1:0-1448 GCA_048484635.1 Collinsella sp. | reverse complement strand
TGCTGCCGGTTCGACCGGCGCGCCACGGGTCAAGATGCACTAGGCCTGGACGAAGTCCGGGCCCGCGCCTTTAGACGCGAGCCCGGGGCCCGTGGGTTATACCCTAAGAGCAAACCACCCTTTTTAAGGGTGGTTCTGATTGATTTAGGGCTTTGCCCGGCCAGCTCTTTTTGATTTAAAATACCTGCTCAGTTGTGATTTATGGTGCTGGGAGGCGTTTGTGGGCAAGGCTAAGGCTAAAGCGAAGAAGAAGACGACGGGGGCACGGGCTAAGCGTGACCGTCGTCGGAAACTCGCGACCGAAGCGCCCGTGTCTGCCGAGGAGTTGTTGGCGAGCGTACCGGGGCTCGATGCGCTGCAGGACGTTCCGGCGTTTGATGACCTGCCGGTCGATGAAGCCCAGCAGACTGCCTTTGATGATTTCTGCGCACATGCCGAGGAGCCCGAGCAGATGCAGCTGGGTGCCGTTATTCGCCTGGATCGCGGGTTTCCGCTGGTGGCCACTGCCGACGACACCTTCCGCGCCGAGCATGCCGTGGGGTTTGCCAAGTCGCGTGGCGAGGACGAGGTCCTGCTGCCTGCCGTGGGCGACCGTGTGGCGGTGCGCCGCGCTCCCGGGCACGATATGGGCGTGATTGAGTGCGTGCTGCCGCGCCGTACGAGCTTTGAGCGTTGGCGCGGCCGTGCCCGCGGAGAGCGCCAGGTGCTCTGCTCCAACGTGGATAGCGTGCTAATCGTGCAGGCGCTCGGTGCCGGTGAGGTGCTGCTCGACCGCGTGGCGCGCTCGCTGGTGTTGGCGCTCGACTGCGATGCCGAGCCAGTGGTGGTGCTCACCAAAGCTGACCGCTGCGATGCCGAGGAGCTCGAGCGCGATCTGGACCGCGTGCGCCGCCTGGTGGGTCCGGACGTGCGCGTGATCGTGACGTCCTCTGCCGAGGGCCGCGGCCTGGACGAGGTCCGTGCCTGCGTGCCTGCCGGGAGCTGCGCCATGATTCTGGGCGAGTCGGGTGCCGGCAAGTCGACGCTGCTCAATGCGCTGCTGGGCCACGATACGTTGGCGACCGGCGGTGTGCGCGAACGCGACGACCAGGGCCGTCACACTACCGTCGCGCGCGTGATGGTGGCGCTGCCGGGCGACGCCGGTGTGATCGCCGATGCCCCGGGCCTGCGCAGCCTACCGCTCGTGGGTCACGAGCGGGGTCTGGCGCGCGCCTTCCCCGAGATTGTCGAGGCATCGCGCGCGTGCCGGTTTGGCGATTGCACACATACCCATGAGCCGGGTTGCGCCGTTCGCGAGGCCGAGGACGCCGGGCAGATCGACAGTCTGCGTCTGGAAACGTTCCAAAACTTGGCGTCATCCATGCGCGTGAGCGCTCAAATGCTCGATCCCGATGTCCATCTGTAATTGATTTTTCCTAGGACAGCCGTCTCCCGACTGTTCGGGAGAC
>DBFWDM010000187.1:0-11446 GCA_048484635.1 Collinsella sp. | reverse complement strand
ACGGCGCATGCGCTCGTTATAGGCGGCGGTGCCCATGGCCTCCTGCAGCTCGGCCGCGTTGGATGCACCGGTCGCCGCGTATAGCGACGGGGTCACCCAAGGCTCGGGAATAAACCAGCCAGAGAGATTAACGCCGAGTATCCTCTCCATCACTGCCCCCTTCGGATCGTGCAGGCCGAGCCTGCATCGTATTGCATAGGAAAAGTATCGTTTTGAGTATACCCGCGCGTGCGGACAGACGACCGAACGGTCTGTAAAGTGGCGCAAAAGCGGGAGGAATATCTGGGCGGGCCCGAGATGTGCACGCACGTCGGAAGTAAGCGCCGGAAAGCGCATCCCGTTTTTCGCAAAAGACTGGGATGTATTTTCCGTTCGAGGCCTCAATCGGAAAATGCATCCCGTTCTGAGCGCGAGATCTGGGACGCAGTTTCCGCCAAAGGCCGCAAAAGGAAAGCACGTCCCATTCTGACGCCGGATTCCGGGTCGCGCTTTCCCAAGCGACATCAAAGCGGAAAACGCATCCCACTCTGAAGCCAAATTCCGGGACGCAATTTCCTCAGAGCCCTCGATAAAAGAAAAGGACCCCTTTGCAGAGGTCCTAGTCAATTCAAGGTGGCGGGGAAGGGAATCGCGCCCGCGCTCCGCGCGTGCGGACCGCTGCGGCGCTTGCGCGCCTTGCGAGCTCCGCTGGCAAACGCTCACGCGTTTACTCAGCTCCGCGCCCTCACGGGGTTCGATTCCATGTGGGGGCTGCATAAAAGAAAAGGACCCCTTTGCAGAGGTCCTAAACAATTCAAGGTGGCGGGGAAGGGAATCGAACCCCTGACACGAGGATTTTCAGTCCTCTGCTCTACCAACTGAGCTACCCAGCCATTTGAGGTGTGCCTTGTTTCAAGGCTTGATTAGTATAACCAAGGACGCGTTCCGGTCAACCGAGAATTTTAAAAAAGTTTTTGAGCACAGCCTCGGTTCTATAAATCGGCACGTCAGAGGCATCAGCCGGCAGCAAGAAGTTTTTCACTCAGAGCCGCACGGGCAAACTCACTTGGCGTCATCCCCTCGGCAGCCGCCCGTCGACGAATGGCCTCCTTCATTCCCAGAGGAATCTTGACCGACAGCGTTGCCGTCCCCTCACCTGAGAGCGGGGGCCGTCCATGCACGATCCCACCAACGGTGTGTTCGCCATCCGGAAACTCTCCGCGCTCGTACGACTCGCACCACGCGTCAATCATTTCATCCGTTACAACCTGACCATTAGCGGCCGTATACGTCTTGCCCATCATCGACCCCTCTGCCGAGCTCGCTCGATCTCTTGCCAGAATTTCTTCTGAACCGGAGACAGGGCATGAATAATGAGCCATCCACGAATTAGTTCGACCGCAACAAGTTCCACACTTCGACCATCTGGAAGCCATCCAATGGCAAGCCATCTCGGCGGCTCGTCCTCCGACTCGCGGCGAATGCACTCAGTAACCGCGAACCAGGCACCTAGTACCTGCTTTTCCGTCAAGTGTTTTTTGGCGTTCGGATGGATCTCAACATCCATGCACCTTCTCCTCCATCTTACCCAATTTCGTATGACGAAAGTCCGCTGTCGTCAATCTCTTACGCCGGCACTTGTTGGAGGGCGGGAGGTGTAGCGAGAATTGAAGGGCGTTCCAATACCGCCCAGGCGCCGGGGCAGGAGCACATACACCAGGGACATACGTTTTCGTAGCGCGCGAGGATATTGCCGCGTGCATCGATGAAGGCGATGTCGATGGGATAGGCCATAAAACACGTATGGACCGAAGAGCAGCGTGGAAACGCCATGACGAGCGGCAGGCCGTTGGCGGCAACCGGACGCCGTCCCAGCATGCCGCGCAGGCGCACGACAAACGACTCCGCCACCACAAACTCGGCCGGCGTCCAACCCAGCCTATTGAGTGCCCGCGCGTAGGCGATGTAGGACGAGACCGCGGTCACATGACCACCCCCGGACGCCATGGATCGACCGTCACCACACGCTCGTGCGACAACGTTGTCGGCGCCCCCAGCGGAACGCCAGCGATGCTGAGAGAAGTCGGCCACGGCTCATAGTGCATGGTGCAGGTGTAGGTCCTAAACGTACCGGATAGGGAGAGCAGGCCACCATCCGATGCCTCCGCGCCTTGCTCGCTCGACACTTCGATCTGCAAGTCATAGCCTTCCATGGCATTCAGAATTTGAGTCTGAACCGTCGCCGAGGCATCGGCAGAGCTCTCGTCACCCTCCCCGCCCGGCGCCACAGCGTGCGCCAGCACGATGTCGGGCACCACGCGGTCGAAGCGCGCGACAGCGCCGGCAAAGATCATGACGTTGTACACGATGAGTGCCAGCACCAGCAAAACGGGCGTAACCACTGCCATCTCCACCGTCGCTTGGGCGCGCTCCTCACGCAGACGCATGCGAATACTCATTACGACCCACCGCCCAGAGCGCCAACCAGTGTCGCGACATCGACGGTGAGTGGGATGGAGCCGCCGCCGGGCAGAGGAATCTCCGCAAGCGTGAACACCGTACCGCTAATGGTGCGTTCGACTTGATATTCCAACGCCTCGCAAAGCGCCTTGGGATCGGTCACGCCCAACGGAATACTTCGCAGTTTGTCTTGCGCTTGAGAGAGACCAGCAATGTCAGACCCCGGACTCTTAATGACGTTGGCGGAATCGGTCAGCACCGGCTTTCGCAGGCGCAAGTCGCACGGTTCCAAACCCAGCGCCGCCACGGACGCCGAAACGGTATCGCCGAGCCACGATGCAATGGAGCCCAACGCACCGCTGCCCCCTCCCAGGTCTTTAATCATCTCGTCCATAAGTTCGTCGGCCGAACCTTGGATATCACCGTATCCCACGAGCAGCCGTCCCCAAACATCCATGACGCCGTCGAGCACGCCGGCAACGCCGCCCGAGCGTTCCTTCAATGTCGAGAAAAATCGCGAAAGCACGTTGTTTTGCGCCGTCGCCTCATCGGGCGCCAGCACCGCGGCAGAGATAGCACCGCGATCGCCAAGCCTGACTGCCGTGTTTAACGAGGAGTTAAGTTGATCGGGGCTGGTAATGTCACCCGAAACTGCAAATGCGACCACGCCGTTGCGTCCAGGTGGGGCGATACGCGGGCGCTCGCCGGAAAGCTCCTTGATGGCCTGGTCAAACGCATTGCCCGCACGGTCGACCTCACCCTCGGTCTGACGCTCAAGTTCGAGTTCTTTGTTGCGGCAGTCGACGTAGTCTTCCAGGGCGTCTTTGAACTTGTCAAAGTGGTATTCGAAGCCGTTTTCGATAGAAGTCGAAGGCGCTGCAACGGCACCGAGCGACGAAACGCCAAAATGGCATCTGTTGCATCTGTCCTGCCCGTCATAATCAGCAACCGAGGCTAACCCGCCTGGCGACCCCTTCTTATAGTTGGGGCAACTCGTTCCGTAATGCAGATACGTCTTGTCATCGATGGCACTGGTTGGCCACGCCGCATCGGTATAGAGTTCCGTCGCTCGCACCTCGTCAGTGTTGCGCGGCAACAGCGGGATATAGGAAGTGACTTCATCTCCGTCCTCGGTTACATATGCACGATTGACCTCTGTACTCGCATAGGTGTAAAACGCCTTGCGCGCCGCCGACTCCGCCTTCGTCTCGACGCTTGAGCCCTGAGGTGCCTCGTTTGCAAGGCGCGAGCGGTAATAGGCCTTCGCGCGATCGAGCGCCACTTGCGGCTCCCATGTGACACTCGAGGCATAGTGCGGATTCTCAATATCCGAAAGCTTCGCCAAGCTCCTCGCGCGTTCCCACATGCACGAACAGCTTCCGACTGCGCCTCTGTCAGATCCACCGCAGTCGGCAAGCCAGGCATGTTCCTTGGCCTTTGACGTTTTCTCGGACGCTTTCTTCAGTTCCTTGGCAGCATAGTCAAGGTCTTTTGAGGTGCTCTCGATGGCATCGGTCGAGATCTCGGACCCTTTGAGCGCAGCGAAGTCCGACTCGGATGTCCTGGGCACGGCAAGCGCCGTACCGGTATAGGTCACACTATCGGTATCCTGCGCCGACACCGCCTGCGTGGCACGCGCGGCGATCAGATACGGCAGAGCCGTCTCGATTTTCTGTAAGCCTTCCGATGCGCTTTTGGCAAACTTGTTGCGCGTTTTAATGATCTCAATCCCGGTGTCGACCATATTGCCGGCAACTGGTTCGGCACCCGGGATGAGGATGGCGACCAGGCCCGTCCCGATCGTGGCAAACCCCGCCAGACCCAGACTCAAGATGCTCGCATCCACCACCGTGGCAGCCGTGTGATAGGACGACACTACGTTGACACCCGCCAGCGCGCCGCTATCGGCCGCCACCTGGGTGTCCCCGGCACGCGACATGCTCCATATCGCCGCGGTCGACGAAAACAACAACGTGAGCACCACTAGGATGACCACGGCAGAAGAAAGCGTGGTGTAGGCACCGTCTTCGATAAACAGGTCGATACCGGCGCGGCCCATAAAGCCGCCTCGCTTGCGATGGCAGCTCGGACGGCGCGTCAAAACGCATCTAGACCAGAAACGCTTAATCCCATGCAGCAATCCACGAATCATAATCTCCCTCCAGCCATTCGGGACGCGATTGATACGAGACATCGACCTTGAGCTCAACGTAGCCGCCCTCGGCGGTACCACCCATAGCCCGCGCAAACGCGCCGATCACAGGCAACGGCTTGACCTCGCCGGAAACGGACACGGCCGAGACGCCACCCGCACCGGCCCGGCCAAGCTCGATATCCCACGACAACGGCCCGCCGGCATGAAAGATCGAAACGTTGGGCACTGCGGCAAGCCGGCGGCGGGTGAACTCCTTAAGATCGTCGTCCTCCGCCGTCGTCGTGGTCATGAGCCGCGCGGTCTCGGCGGCGGCAGACTCCATGACCGCGCGCGTATAAAGCAAGCACACCGGTTGCAGTGCGAGAAGGATGAGCGTCAGAAACGTCGGCAGCAAAAAAGCGGCCTCGACCGTAGACTGCGCCCGGTCCTCGCGCGCGATATCAATACAACGCGATGTCCTTAGCGCCCGCAGCGGCGTCGATAAACGACGTCGAGGCAACGCCATGGGATGCCGCCCGCTCAACCAGCGCCGCCAAGCGCCCATCGGTGCCAGCACGCCAAAGCCCCGCGATCGCCAGCACGATCGATAACAGCGCCACTGTAACGATGGCGTATTCCACAGTCGCTTGGGCAACCTCTTCACGCAGAACGCTATGCATTTCACGATCCCTCCTTTGAGCTTATTGTTTGCGGGACCAGACGCACGGCGCGCAGACGACACGAAGCATCGCCGGTGTCCGCGGCAACCGTCACCATATCGACCCAGCCGCGCCCATCGCGCACGATGGCGCCCCATACGTTGCCCTTAATATCGAGATAGCCGCTCAGGGCGAGCTGGGACGTTGGCACCTCGCGGTAGGCGCGTAACATATCCGCCGCTGCCTCGGTCATCGGTCGGTCCTCGGACCATGCAAGCCGGACCGCAATCGCGTTGTCCTCAGGCAAATCCGTCGCAGTGCCAGACCGCTTGTCGAGCGTCCGCAGAAAGGTTTGCGCCGTGACAGCGACATCCGAATCGTCCGCATCTCGCATCTCATCTTTTTGAGACGCCACCGCCGAATCTGAGCCCGAATCGAAGGCGGCCCCAGGACGCTGCTGCCGCGCGGCGTTAAGCCCCCAAAGCACCGCCGCTATCGCCACGGTCAGGCAAGCAAACACCAGCAGCACCCCGATGGGGCGCTCGCCCTCTACAGGCTGTTGATGCCCTCGCTGATCGCATCCCATAGCTCTTTAACCTTGCCCTTAAATGCGACGATGGCGATAATCGCGATCACCACGAGCACGCCGACCAAGATGGCATACTCGGTGGTACCCTGTGCACTCTCCTCCTGCAGTAGCTCCTTGGCGCGTTGACGAACATGTGCCGCCCGGCAAAACGCCCAGCCCTGGACCTTGCCAGCAGCGTCAGTCATCGTGTTCATGTATTCCTCCCTACATCATCCCGCCTGCTCCCAGCAGCGGGCCCAATATGGACAGAAGCAACGCCGGCAAGATGAGCGTGCCGGTGGGAATCAGCAGCTTGACGGGCGCACGCTCGATCTCGCGCTCGACCGCAGCGCGATGAGCCGCACGGATCTCGCGACTTTGAGCGGCCAGCGTCTCGGCAAGTGGGGCACCCAGGGCGAGCGCCTGCCCCACCGTGATGGCAAAGGTCTCGAGCGCTCGCACGTCCAGGTCGCGCGCGGCGGCCAACAACTCGTCCTCACGCGTGCCCACGCCCACCTGCCACGCCATGCAGGCCCGCTCAAGTCGAAGAGCCAGCACTGACCGGCGGTTGGCGCAGAAAATCTCAAGCGCCGCATCAAACGAAAGACCGGCCGAAAGACCCAAGCGCACAACATCGATCATCTCGGACACTTCGCCGAGCGACACTCGCGCCGGGCCGCCCGCTCCAACCGCGCCCTTCATTCGCGCGGTCAGAGCATCGACCACCGAGCGACCCGCGGCAGCGACCAGCACCGCCTCGCGCTTGCAGGCCTCTGCGATCTTGCGTGCATCCGCCCGATCCAAACCCGTCGCGACAAATACACTCAGAGCGCACAGGCAAGCCGCAACTGCAACCGGGGCGCTCATAGCTCCACCCGCATAATGCGCCTGATAACCACCAGGGCAACGGCGTTGAGGGCAAGACCCAGCACCACAGCGCCCGCGCCGGCAGGCGTCGCAAGACCGCGACGAAAATCTGCCGAAAGCAGCGCCAACACCGCGCACATGCCCGCCGGCATCGCCGCGACCATATGCGCAGACATGCGAGCCTGCGACGTCTTAACATCCAGGCGGCGCTTGAGCTCAATGCGCTCCCCCACCATGCTCGACGCCTCGGACAGTAAGTCGGCAAGCGGAGCACCGGTGCGCTGAGACACCTTAAGCGCCAAGGTCACAAGCGAAAGGCCGGGGGCGTCGATGCGCACGAGCAAGTCATCGAGCGCGTCGGTCGCCGAGATGCCGCAATCGATCGCCGCCGCTACCCGCAAAAACTCGGTATGTACCGGCTCTTGCGCATGAGCGCCCACAAAGCGCATGCCCTGGGCCAGCGAATGTCCCGAGGCAAGCGACATGGAAAGTGCGGTAAACGCCTCGGGCATGGCCTCTTCTGTATCGTGTTGCTCGCGCCGGCTCTCAAAGCCATCCCGAGCGGCGCCAACGGCAATCGGAACAACAAGTCCCAAGGCAAATCCGAGGGGCGATAACGACACCATCGTTAGTAAAACGCAGCAGACACTGCTCGATAGCAGCAGAAACGCCAAACGCCCCGAAGCATCTTCGATCACGAGGCCAAGGCGATGCGCCGGAGCCAGCGATGCCCACGAACGGGCGATCTTTTTCAGCAGATCGTTTTCCACCAGCTCACGCGGCAGCTTCTCTGCCACCGTCTCGAGCGCCTGACGCGCCAGCTCCGCCGGCGGCACCTGCGGCACACGAGGTTCCGCCCCGCACGCCGTCGCAACAGAAAACCCTGCCAAACCCCCTACGACGAGGGGCACAGCGACCTCCATTCGTCCACCTCCTCTTGTGTGAGCGTCCCCGACCGCAGGCCTTCTGCGATAAACGGCGGCTCGCGGTCAAGCGTCCAGGTGCGCTCGGCGGCATCGAAAGTCACATAGCGCTCGAGCTCTACGCCGCCCGACGCGGCGCGACGCACCCCCGAATACGAGGAGACGAAACGCCTGCCATCGGCGTGGCGCTCGGACATCACGATGCCGTCGAGCGCCATGGCAATCTGCTCCTCGATGAGCTCGCTCGGCAGATCGATGCCATAACGTGCAAGCAACGTCAGACGCACCACGGTCTCCTGTTCTGAGCCCGCATGAAGTGTGGTGAGCGACCCGTCGTGGCCCGTGTTCATGGCCTGCAACATGTCGCAGCACTCGGCACCGCGCACCTCACCCACCACGATGCGGTCGGGGCGCATGCGCAGGGCATTGGTCACCAGGTCGCGGATCGTCACCGCGCCCTCGCCCTCAATTGAAGCCTCGCGCGCCTCTAGGCGCACCACGTGCGGATGATGCGCAAACTTGAGCTCGGCAGAGTCCTCGATCGTCACGATGCGCTCGCCGGTGGAAATCTCGTATGACAACGCGTTGAGCAGGGTGGTCTTACCAGATCCCGTGCCTCCCGCAACCGCCAGGTCCTGTCGCAGCGACACCGCGCACGACAGCAGCTGCGCATACCAAAGCGGCAGCGACCCCAGCCCCACAAGCTCGTCCAGCGAGCAGATGCGGTCCGAGAACTTTCGGATGGTGAGAATCGGTCCGTCAATCGCCACAGGCGGGATCACCGCGTTGACGCGATAGCCCGTTTTGAGGCGGGCGTTGACGATGGGGCTGCGCTCGTCGATACGACGGCCAAGTGGCGAGATGATGCGGTCGATAAGCACACGGATCTGCTCATCATCCTCAAACGCATGCTCGATGGGGTACAAGACGCCGCCACGTTCAAAGAAAGCCGAGCGGCAGCCGTTGATCATGATCTCGGTAACGGTGTCATCCTCGATGAGCGGCTGCAACGGTCCCAAGCCCACCACGTCATCCAAAATCTCGTCGATGATGGTCTCGCGCTCGGGCGTCGCGAGATCGGTCGGCTCCTCGACATTGAGCGCCGCCTCCACCGCGGGACGCAATTCCGAGCGGGCAAGTGCCGGGTCGATATAGGCGCTGATACGCGCCACTTCGTCGTAACCCATGCGGTCCATCACGGCGCGCTTGGTGCGTCGTTTCACCGCGCGGCGACGCCCCGCATCTACAGGCGCTGCCGCCGCTGCAGCGCCGGCAGCCTTAATCCTTGTTTGCAGGCTCATCGCTGATCACCCTCGCGCGACCAGGGAAGGCGGATACGCGGGCGTTCGGTGCGCGTTGCACGGTCGGCGACCATATCGCTCCAAGGGCCAACGGCGCACCCCAGTTCCACGAGCATCTCGCGCGTGGCCTCGCGCACGCTGGTCGCAAAAGCGCTGGTCTGCCCCACTGCCTCGTCAGCGCGCCCAAACGCCATGAGCGCGGCGAGATCCTGCCCGCCATCGGCGATACGAATCTTGGAGCTCAACGCACAGGCAATCTCAAAGCGCATGGCGACGTCCTCGTCTGCCCCGCGCGCGCCAAACCGGTTGAATACAGCGCTCATGCGCGTGCGCGGCACACCTACTCGACTTGCCAGTTCAATGACGCGCGACGCCGATGTCGCGGACGACACCGCAGCATCGCCAACGACCAGGCAACGGTCGCTCGCCGCCACCGCAGCCGCCACGGCGTCGCCCCAAAAGACCGAGGTATCGATAAAGACCACGTCGGATTCGCGACGCAGAACATCAAGCAGTAGCTCCACCGGACGTGCCATGAGCTCGGCTTGCTCGGGCGCCGCGACGGGACCCCAGAGCGTAACGCCCGGCGCCACGCGCATCGATGTGGCTACGATATCCGGCTCGGTGAGCGCGCCCGCCTCCGACGGCTCGATAAGTGCCGCCATATCGCGCGGAGCATCGACGCCTAACAAGTCGTAAAGGTTTCCAAACATCAGGTCCAGGTCGAGCATGGCGGCACGCAAGCCCAACAGCGACGATGCGTGTGCCATGGTGGCAACGATCGTCGACTTGCCGCAACCGCCCGAACCCGAAATGGCGCAGATGACCGGAGCTCGATGCTGCGGAGCGGCAGCGTCTGCCGGCGGCATCGAAGGCGGCGGAGCGGGCGTCGGTGACAGCGTCCCCGTCTCCCCCGCCGCAACCACACGCTGCGTCCAAGCCGGCATGGCGGCTTGTTCGGTCTGCGAGGCAGGCTCGTTCTGTGCAATCTGTTCATGCCGCATCAGCGACAACTCGCCGCACCCGGCAAAGCCCTCAACTTCGTCGAGTTCATCCGCCAGATTCACGCCGTGCACGTATCCCATATCTGCAGCCGGGGAGTCGTCAGCATGCTGCGCTGGCTCTCCAGCGTCATCGTATACAAGGGGGTTCCGGGGGCGCCGACCATGCTCGGCTTCCGCTTTTCCAAAATCATCAACACGCGGGCCTCTTGTAGCGCGAGGCGCCCCGGGTTCCCTATCAACAAAAGCATCGGGCTCAATCGTCATGCGCCGATCGGAATCAACCGCCCCCTCGCCCGCACGCCCGTTGCCGCATATACTGTGCGCAGCGATGACCTCGGTCGCCCCTGCGCGAAACAGCCCCTCGATATCCGACGGATCGAGTGCTTCTATCAACACGACCACGCGACTCACGCGGCCTTCAGCCGTCAGGCGCGCAACAGCCTTGCGCACATCTTCGGTATCAAACAGAGACGCCGCGATGATGGCAGCCCCGCGGCGCGACGGAAACGCCCGCGCCATGGAAATCAGCCCGTCCAGGTCACCCACGCGAAGCACCTGTGCACCCGCATCACGGCCCTCGACTTCCCGCTGCAACAGCCCGTAATCGCCGCACGCGCAGCACGCAAGCCAGATCGCCTTCATCACTCGTCGCCTCCGCTCTTTTTGCCGCGCGCCGTGGCGGGAATCGTCAAGCTGACCGTTCCCTTACCCGAAGCTCCCAGCAGTTCCTTGACGTCTTCGGGGTCAGCCGCCAGCGTCACCCATTCGATCTTGCCCTCGCGCGTGGCACCGGAATCCTCACTGGTATCGATCACGTGCGCGCCGCACAGCCGATCGGTTACGCCGTCTTTTTGCACATACACATCCACGTAGCTGCCCACGCCCGTGGCGCCGCCGACCGAGTGCTCGGCATCGACCGCCACCGAAACGGCGACCTTGCCCTTAGGCACCTCGAGCTTGTGGCTCTCGGCCTTGGTGTAGACATTGCAGATCACGGCGTTTTTGGGAATACGCGAAGTCGTCACGTCGCCGCGCACCTGGCGCAGCTCGGTCGCCGCGTCACGCGGCAGCAGACTCGTCAGCCATTCCTGGGTTATGACATTGGTCTCATCGAGGGTCTCGCCCACATCGATATCGCGCGCCGCGACGCATACCTCGACGCGATCGCCACCGTACTTGGCCAAGGTCTCAGCCTGGACCTGTTCGGCTTGCGAGCGGATCGACGAGCCGTAAACCATGCAGAGCAGAGCAGCGAGCACGCCCGCGACCAGACTGATGGCGATGCGCTTGCTCTTGTTCACGGCCGCTCCTCTCATGGCAGTGCCGGGCGAATGCCCGTACCACCATTGTCTGGGCGGTCAGAGTGCAAAGCGGCGCAATCGCGATCTTGGTTTTCGATGTCAAACCAATCGCTGACCAAAAGCTGACCAGCCCGTCAAGCTCATGGCAAGGTTTTGGTCAGCACGTCAGCAAGCTGCATGTTTCGAGGCTTTTCCGCAGCAAAAAAGCCGTCTCCCGAACAGTTGGGAGACGGCTGTCATAGGAAAAATC
>DBFWDM010000186.1:0-3689 GCA_048484635.1 Collinsella sp. | reverse complement strand
TTCCCAGGGCAGGGGCTGGGTCATGGGCGACTCCTCATCTGACGGACGGCGCGCCTGCGGGCAGCGCCATAGTTTGAGCCGTACCAGTATACCGAGCCGCGCGGACACCGACGCAAATCACACCACGACTCCGTGCGCCACCGTCAGGCCCACCCCAGCAGATTTGGTGCAATGGGGTCAGGTTAGTCTGCACCAATCTATTGACAATCACGAAACCGCCGATGTCATGGCAGCAGCAGCGAGCGGCGGCCAGAGCGAAAAAATTGGCATGAAAAGGGGGCGGCATAGACCTTTTGGTCATGCCACCCCCTTTGAATGACAAGTTGTCGCCCTGGCCGCCGCGCAGCGTCGACTAAGTTAGAGGCCGAGCATCGGCTCCAGAACGAAGAAGTATGCGAGCACTACGATGCCCAGGATGATGCGGTAGGCACCGAAGCACTTGAAGTCGTGACGGCGGACGAAGCCCATGAGCCACTTGATGGCGATGAGCGAAACCACAAAGGCCACAACGCAGCCCACGCCCAGGATAGCGACCTCGTTGGCACCGAACGTGCCGCCCTTGATGAAATACTTGACCAGCTTGAGCGCACTCGCGCCAAACATGACCGGGATGGCCAGGAAGAACGTAAACTTGGACGCCACCGAACGCGTGCAGCCCAAAAGCAGGCCGCCGATGATGGTAGAACCGGAGCGAGACGTACCAGGCACCAGCGAAAGCACCTGGAAGCAGCCGATACCCAGCGCAGTCTTCCAGCTCAGGTCCTCGAGCGTGGCGATGGAGCCAAAGTCCAGATTCTCGTCATCGTCCTCATCCTCAGCGGTAGCCGCGGCGGGCGCCGCAAAGTGCGCACCGGCGGGACGTCCACCCGACACCACAGCACGCGAACCAAACGAACCGGCAACGGCCATTTCCTCGCGCTTGCTCGCGCGCCAGTTCTCGATCACGATAAACAGCACGCCGTACACAATGAGCGCCAGCGCCACGACGGGAGCATTGTAGAAATGCTCCTCCATCCAGTCGTTAAGCGGCAGACCGATCGCCGCGGCGGGAATGCAGCCGAGCACAATCTTGCCCCACAGCACCCAGGTGTCGCGACGGCCCTCCTTGCCCTTGCTGGGCGAGAACGGATTGAGCTCATGGAAGAACAGCACACAGACGGCCAGAATGGCGCCGAGCTGAATCACGACCAGGAACATATTCCAGAACGTCTCGCTCACGTTCATCTTGACGAACTCGTCCACCAAGATCATGTGACCGGTCGACGAAACAGGCAGCCATTCGGTGATGCCCTCGACCAGGCCCATGAAGGCAGATTTTAGAAGCTCGATGATATCCAAAGGGACCCCCTCGTTAGACACCCGCCGATATTGTTCTGCGGACGGTGCGGGCGATGTCCCATTATCAACCGTTCGGGCGCGTCTGCGCCCACCCTTACCAAAAAACTCGTCCGTTCACAGAATTGCGAGCGGTCAAACCCAAATCCTTGGGTATAACTGCAACAAGATAAAGTGTTCGGCGGCCAACGCGCCCGCGCCCGCCCGATGCACGAGCCCCGCGCCCGTGCGATAGACCAAGGAGGAAACCATGAACGAGGGCTATACCAAGGTATTTGTTTCACTCGACGGTACTGAGCAGCAGGATTTTGTGCTCGCACGCGCCATCAAGGTCGCCGCGAACAACGGCGCCAAGCTGATTATCGGCCACGTCATCGATTCCACGGCACTCGAGAGCGCCGGTTCCTATCCGGTCGATCTGGTCAACGGCCTAGAGGAGGCATTTAAGAACTCCATCGCCAAGCAGCTCGAAGAGGCCAAGGCCAATCCCGATATTCCCGAGGTCGAGGTCATGATTCGCGCCGGCCGTATTCGCGAGACGCTCAAGGACGAGATGCTCGACGTGGTCAAGCCCGACCTGGTGCTCTGCGGCGCCCGCGGCCTGTCCTCGATCAAGTATGCGCTGCTGGGTTCGATTTCGACGTTCCTGCTGCGCAACACGGACTGCGACATCTTGGTCGTGAAGTAGCTAACATACGCCTAACGCATCGCGGAGCGCAAGCCCGCGTGCCCAAGTCTTCCAAGAGCGGGGCCACCATTACGGTGGCCCCGCTTTGCTTTAGGCTGAGAATTGCTCCAGAACCCTCATTCTCTCAACGGAGTCCGTCTGAATTTTCAGAGCGACCCTACCCAAATCTCCGGTTGCAGAGGCAAGTTCTGCAAGCTGGGCAGACACCCCTTCAGCCACTTCCGCCGCGATGCTCTTGATCATCTTGAGTGGTAGATGCAAATCTTGAGACATGAATTCAAAATCTTCAGGAGTCACCCCATCGATCACCCGGTGATCCCCAATATCAATCCCAAGATTATGGTCGTATCCCATTATCGTCGTGCAGACAATATCGTATGCAGGGGCCAACCTCTTTTCCCGCCAACTCGAACTATAGAGAAACGAATGGTTCTTGAGATGCGAGTCGCAATTCCCCAACGCATAATCGACCATTACCTGACGGGCAAACATTTGAGTATCAGCAATTACGTTAGACGATTGCTCTCTTATCAATCGTCCGCAAAGAGCCATATAGCAGCTATCGGGACGTGTCTCGTATTTCATATACGAAGGCCAGCCAACCGCTTGGCAAAAATCCTCCTGATGCAGCCTCAGAGGCACATCGAATCCGCTCATCGACGGCGGCTCATTGCTCCAGACTCTGTCATAACGCTCGGAAAAAAACGCACCAGGAATCGTATCCGAAGCTTCTGAACGGGCAATTTCAAGCCCAGCAGCAGACGCTGCCGTCATGCAAATTAATTCGTTGAACGGCAAATCCGGATGTTTAGTTGAAGCAATCTTGACTATGTGAGTCGAGGGGGCAGAGCCGAGCGGCAGCATCCAATCCCCCGACCCGGCCTTTTTTGCATCTTTACCGCGCGGTAAAAACCAACCGGTTTTAGACTGAGCGCCCGCCAGCGACAGCCTCGAATCCTGCATATCATTTGCAATCTCAAACACTTCCGCCTTAGAAAGTGCCTCAAAATCCTCGTCTTGCAGAGGACGATAGCCCGGATCGTAGCTCGATTTCTCATCGCCGAGAAACCTCAAGGCACCAACGCACTCATCGCCCAAACGCTCGAGCATCGATAAATAGTCTGTCTGGGGGATTTGAAAACGCATCGACAGCTCATGCCGAACCGGGCCCTCGGGAAGCATGCCCGAAAAGAAGGCCGAAAACTCATTGCTGGTATATGGGTCATGTCGCAAGGGAAGAGAAGCTGAGAGCGCGGCAGCATCGTCGCGTTCAAGATATCCCGCATCATATACAAACGTCTCGTTTACGGGGTCGGCCCTCTCAAATTCTCCGACTAGCTCAAACGTTCCCCGATACTCACGATAAACCTTTAATGCCATGAACCGTCGCCCCTCTCCCTCAGGATCAAATCGACCCCCAAGCTGTTAGCGATTTGAAGGGTTTGGCGAAGATTGGCACCCGCCTTTCCACGCTCAAGCTCGCTCACAAAGCGCAAACTGCACTGGTTGAAATCAGCCACATCGCGTTGGGTATAACCGAGCTTCTTCCGGCGCTCACGCAAATATGCACCGAGTTCAGCTGGGTCAAAAATCGTTCGCTCATTCCAGTCTTGCATGCTAATCCCCTATGATTATCCCAAACGGGATAATCATAGCACATCATGAT
>DBFWDM010000185.1:0-14298 GCA_048484635.1 Collinsella sp. | reverse complement strand
GATGCCCTCTTCGATCATTCGATTGACCGCGTTGGTACCGCCGCCGCCGACGCCGACCACCTTAATGACGGCAAGGTAGTTGTTGATCTCTGTCTCGTGCATGTCGGTCCTCCGAACAAAGGTTATAGCCATAGCATGGGTCGACCCCTGCGCACATTAACCTTCAGGTTGAAAGTAAATGCAAAGGTAAACCGTATTATGTTTGCACATTATGAACGTATCAGTCAAATAATTGACCGTGAAAACCAAACAAACCAGATAAACGGCGTGGTATGGCCCCTCAACAAAGCATCAACCAGCGCTACGAGGTCGGAGCGTTCCTAAATGTATAGTTACCCGGAGAGCGCACATTGATATACGTTACGCCCTCTACCTGCGAAAGCAGCTTGGTGACTACGCGCTCCTTCTTGACGATATCGTTCGAATCGCCCAGCGACACCTCAATGCCGTTATTGAGGTTTGCCGAGATGGCTTCGACCGAAGGCGTGGAAATATCCTTGACTTGTCCCAAGAACTCGCTCGAAAAACCACGCACATAATCCAAGCCAGCCTTAACGGCCTTGGAGCTCACCGCCTGGCCGGAAACCGGAGCGACATCCGCCGAGACATCAGTCAACAACACCGCGCCATAGTGCTTAGCGAGCGCCAGCGCGGCATCAATGCCGGTCAGGGTATTTGAGCCCTGCCCTGTCGTGATGACGTTGCCCTGGCCATCCACTTCGACCGACGTCGACAGCGGGGCGATCCAGGTGTCATCATCCCCGATGGCCCAGGCAAGGTCATCGGAGCTGATATAGGCAATTGCAATGACCTTGCGCTCCATCGGCGTAATGATGAGCGTATGTGGGAACTGACGCTGGACATCCACGCCCGAGACCCACGGGTTCTGCTTGAGGTCCTCGGTAATCTGGTCGGGATCGACGTTAAAAAGCGACGTTCCCTCGGGCAAATCGATCAGCTGGATAGCATCGTGCTTCGTCACATGCTCGCTGCCTTGAATCTGAATATCAGTGGCGGTAAACAATCCAGAGTTAATCACCACGATAGCAACGACGACGAGCACGGCCAAGACGGCCAAAACGCCGCCCACGATTTTGCCTTTGCCTGTAACGAGAGAAGCGGCGTCTGACGTTTTATTTGCCATCGCCCCAAGTGAAGACAACGGGTTGACGCCTTTTTTACCCGAAGGCTTCTTGGCGGTAGCCGGCACCGATGTCAGCGAGCGCGGTTTCGATGCGCCCAGCGTGCGACCCGGACGCGCCGCCTTAGTTCCCGTCGAGGGCTTAGGAGTTGCCATGGGACGGGCAGGCTTGGCGCCCATAACAGGCTTTGACGTCACCGAGGGACGCGAGGACTTTTTTGCGGCCGGACGATTACCGAGCTGAGAGCCGACGACCGGACGACTGGTCTGTCGAGCATGCCCGACAGACTTAGAGTGCGCGACGGTATTGCGTTGAGGTTTGGCAGGCGCGCCGGAACGCCCTCCGGCGCGGCGGAAGGTGGGTTTCGATGCTCTAGAAGCCGAGGAATTTAACTTCCGGTCTGAGCTCGATGCCATACGCCTCCCTCACCTTTCCGTGCACATGTCTGATAACCGCGGCAACGTCATCGGCCGAGGCGGTTCCGTTATTAACGATAAAATTAGCGTGAACGGGCGAAACTTCCGCGCCGCCAATCGAAAAACCCTTTAATCCACAATCCTCGATAAGCTTGCCCACACTCGCATCGGGCGGGTTACGAAAGACCGACCCGCAGGATGCGCAACCCATGGGCTGCGTACGCTTGCGCCTCGTCAGGTACCGTTCCATGCGCTCGCGAATGTCGGCCTTGGGCGCCGGTTTAAGCTTGAGCACGCACTCGAGGATGATCTCATTGCGGGGAAGGCTACATTCGCGGTAGCCCCAAGTGATCTCGGACCCCGCATAATGCTTGATACCGGATGCCGGGTCAAACGTTACGACATCCTCAACCAGCGAGCCAATCCACTCGGTCCGTGTGCCGGCATTCATAGATATCGCACCGCCAACCGAGCCAGGGATGCCAACGGCAAACTCAAGGCCCGAGAGGCTACGCGACAGGGCATCGTTGACCAGGCGCGCAAACATCACGCCCGCACCGACCGTCAGCGTACAACCGTCATCGGCAACAACCGTGCGCTGAAACTCACGTCCGAGCGAAATGACGGCGCCGCGATAACCGCCATCGGCAACCAGCAGATTGGAGCCCTTGCCGATGATGACCCACGGCACCTGCTCGCGATCGAGCACCGCCACGGCGCGGCGGAGGGCATGATAGCTATGGCACGTCACAAAGAGGTCAGCCTTGCCGCCGATACGATAGCTCGTATGACGCGCAAGGCGCTCGTCCTCGATCACATCCGTGTCGATCATGCCCGAGAGCGCCATGACGGCGTTAAACAGACCCATTAGACTTAAGCGTCTTTCTTGGCAGTCAAATACTCGATAAACTCGGGGCCGACGGTCGTAACGTCACCGGCACCCATAGTGAGCAGCAGGTCGCCCTCGCCCACCATCTGCTCGAGCTCCTGATTGAGCTCAAGACGGCTGGAGCAGTACACGACCTCCTTGCCAGGATGCTTGGCGCGCACGGTATCGGCGAGCATCTTAGAGGTGACACCCGGGATGGGCATCTCGCCAGCCGAGAACACATCAATCAGCAGCAGTTTATCGGCATTGGCAAATGCATCGGCAAAGTCGTCGCACAGGGCCTGCAGGCGCGAATAGCGGTGCGGCTGGAACACGACGTCGACGTGCTTGTAGCCCAGCGACGAAGCGGCAGCAAGCGTCGCCTTGATCTCGGTGGGGTGATGGCCGTAATCATCGACCACGGTGATGCCATCGATATCGCCCACGTGGGTAAAGCGGCGGCGAACGCCCTCAAAGCTCGAGAGCGCCTTGGCGGCGGCGTCGATGTCAAGGCCCAGGACATGGGCGACGGTGAGCACCGCCGTGGCGTTGAGCATGTTGTGGCGACCGGGATTGCTCTTGATCTCCACGGCATGTTCAGTGCCATCCTCAAAGCGAACGATAAAGTCACTCTGGATACCCTTGACATCCGGGTGCATGCAGACGATGTCGTTGCTCTCGGCAAAGCCGTAGGAAAGCACGTGACGGCCCGTCGACTTGGCGAGCTCGACCAGATGCGGGTCCTCACCGCAGACGATGACGGTGCCGTCCTCGCCCACCAGGCTCATGAATTTGGCGAAAGTTGCCTCGATCTCCTCGATACCCGAGTAGTGATCGAGGTGATCGGCCTCGACGTTGGTCACAATGACTACGTTGGGGTTCAGGAACAGGAAGGAGCTGTCGGACTCGTCGGCCTCGGCGACAAAGTAGTCGCCCGAGCCGTTCTTGCCGTTCGTGTCATAGCCCTCGACGATGCCGCCGATCAAGAAGCTCGGATCCAGACCCATGCGGTCGAGCATGGTGGCGCACATCGAAGACGTGGTGGTCTTGCCATGCGTGCCGGCAACAGCGACGGTGGTGTAGCCGTGGCCCAAAGCAGAGAGCATCTTGGCACGGGGCCACACGGGAATACCAAGCTCGCGAGCGCGCACGAGTTCGGGGTTGGACTCCGGAATAGCGGTGGAGACAACAACCACGTCGGGCTTGACCTCGTCGATCGTGGCGGCCTCATGGCCCACATGCACCTTCACGCCAGCGCGGGTAAGCTGGCGGATATAACGTGACGTCTTAAGGTCGGAGCCGGTAACGGCATAACCGCGCTCGTGCAGAACGAGGGCGATGCCGCTCATGCCGGCGCCGCCGATACCGATAAAGTGGGCGCTCTTAAACTCGGGCGCGGAGGTTGCAGTCTGGGAATCAGCCATGTGCTCGTGTACTCCTTGCGTAAACACTGCCTGTAACCCGTTAACTGTACCGCACCTACCGCATCAGCGCGAGGGCGACCGACGATATCCCGTCTAACTAACGCAAACCCTCTACCGCATCCGCCAGAAGAGCGGCGGCCCTATCCTGAGCCAGACCACGCGCCGCCTGACGCATGGCGTCGCGCGCCGCCGCGTCATCGACCAGGTGCAGCAGTTCATCGGCAAAGGCAGAACCGTCGATATCGGCATCGGCGCAGAGCACGCCGGCCCCGGCGTCGACCAGATACCGGGCATTGGTGGTTTGGTGGTCGGCCGTCGCATGCGGGTACGGCACGAGCACCGAAGGCACGGCGAGCGCAGCGATCTCGGCCACGCTCGATGCGCCCGAACGCGAGAGCACCAAATCGGCAGCAGCCAGCATATCGCCCATGTTGTCGATGTAAGGCTGGACGCGGTAATGCTTCGCCTCCTCGGGCGTCAGCGCCAAAGCGCGCTCGGTCTCCTCAAAGCCGTCGGCACCCGTCGAATGCAACACATAGAGGTTCTTGCGCGAAAGCAGCTCGTTTTTGAGCGAAGCCACACGCTCGTTGAGGTGCTGGGCGCCAAGTGAACCGCCAAAGACGAGCAGCAGCGTAGCGTCCTCGGGAACGCCAAGTGCCTTGCGGCCGCGAGCGCGATAGCCCTCGATCACCGAGCGACGTACGGGGTTGCCGGTCATGAGCACGTGGTCAGGGTCACCTTCGCGCTCAAAGACCGAACGCGCTGCCGGCACCGAGATGCACACGCGGGCGGCGTGGGAGTTCATCATCTTGTTGGCCAGGCCCGGAACAGAGTTCTGCTCATGCAGCAGATACGGAACGCCCGCGCCCTTGCACCACCCCAGCAGCGGAACCTCGACATAGGCACCAAAACCAATGGCGGCATCGGGCTTGCCGACCTTTGAGAAATGACTGGCGAGCGCACGCTTGGCTTTGTTGACGCGCCACAGCGAGGTCAGCGCCGTCCAAGGACGGGAGCGGTCGAAGCCCGTGACCGTAATGGGCACAAAATCAAACCCAGCCTCGGAGACCAGACGACCCTCGAGCTTGCGCGACTGGCCCACGAACACAACGTGGTGGCCACGGTCACGCAGCTCTTCGGCCAAGGCGAGGGCGGGGTTGATGTGCCCTGCCGTGCCGCCGGCTGCAATAGCAACGGTCATTTTATCGGTCATGGTAGTCCCTTCGTACACGCGGTCCCTGGTCGTCGGTACGCAGACGCGCCGACGGGTCCGAGTTCAAATCAATTCGATTATATCCGCCGCCCGCATTGCGAGGAGTGGGGCGCTGAGGACGACCTTGCGGCGCCGTTCGCTGACGCGGGCGGGCTGCCGGCTCGGTCGCAGAGCCATCCAGGACGGTAAAACCGTTACGCGAAGATCGCTCGCCGCGCACGTGGGGCACGCCGGCGGTACTCTCATCCATAACGGCAAAGCTCTCACGGCGGCGGTCATACTCATCGCGGCGGGCGCTCTCGTACGAAACGCGCAGGATCAACCCGGCAAGCATGAGCGACACAATAATCGACGAACCGCCGTAGCTAATAAACGGCAACGGTTTGCCCGTCATGGGAAACACGTTGAGGATGCCCAACGCGTTAATCAAAAACTGCACCGCGAGAATGACCGCGGAGCCAGACGCCATGAGCGCGCCCCGACGATCGGTCGCCTGCTCGGCAATGCGAAACGCCGAGTAGATCAGCATCGCAAACACCAAGAAGAACAGCACGGTTCCGACAAAACCGACTTCCTCGCCAATGATGGCCAAGATGTAGTCGTTGTGTGCCTCGGGCAAATACGAGTACTTCATGGTTGAGTTGCCGATGCCACGGCCGAACAGACCGCCCGAGGCAAAGGCCATGATGGCAAGCGTGGCCTGATAGCCGTCACCATACTCGTCGGCCCAAGGGTTCAAGGCAACCTGAATACGCACCATACGGTACGGCTCTGCGACAAGCGCAATCACGATCACGAGAATGCCGAAGATTAGCACGCCGATGATAAATCTGGGGTCGAGACCCGCAAACAACGCCATGCACATGAGGGTCAACAGGATGATCAGGACAGTACCGAAATCGGGCTGGATAAAGATCAGAAAAAGCGAAATGCCCAGGTAGATGCCCATCTTGCGAAGGAATTCGTTGATGTTGCCACTGGGCGAAAAAAAGCGATCAAGCATGATGGCCGAATACACAATGGCAAATGGCTTTAAAAACTCGGAAGGCTGGAACTGAATGCCGGCGATGTTGAGCCAGCGCGTGGCGCCACGGCTGCCGCTGCCCACCAAGAACACCAGAAACAGTAGCCCTATCATGCCTATGAGGAAGATCCTGAGCACATCCTCCCCAAACCAGCTGTCCGGCAAAACGCGCACGATGGCAATCAGCACCAGAACACCGACCACGGCAAACGCGGCCTGTCGACCCAGAAAAAACGTCGCCGAGCCATTCTCGTGCAGCGCCTCGACCGAAGACGCCGAGTACACCATCAGCAGGCCAAAGCATACCAAGGTAAACAAGCAGGCCATGAATATCAAACGGGGGCGCATGATACGGGCGGGAACGCCGGCAATATAGCGTTCGCTAAACGACTGCCCGCCGCGGCTGGAACGCGGTGTGGTGCGACGTGAGGAAGCACGGTCCGAGTCGGGCCTCCTCATACCTTGTCGGGGGCTCTCCTCTCTCACCGCAACCCCTATTCCATTTGTGATTTCGCTGTAGCGGCAAGCTGGGCCACGTAGTCCTTAAACACGCGGCCGCGCTCCTCATAGCCCGAGAACTCATCGAACGAAGAGCAGGCAGGAGAAAGTAAGATCACGTCACCACGGCTCGAAAGCGAACGGGCAACGTCCACGGCGTCGCGCAGGTCATCCGCCTGGGCGATATCCACATCGCCATCGACATCAGCCTCGTCCATAGCGGCGGTGAAGCGCTCGCGCGCATCGCCAAAGCAGACGACCGAGCGCACGTTATCCATAACGACGCGCGCGAAGTCCGTGAGCGGCGTGCCCTTATCGTGGCCGCCGAGCAGCAAGATCACGTCGTCATCGGGAAATGCCGTCAGTGCCTTCTCGACCGCATCGGTGTTGGTCGCCTTGGAATCGTTGACGTAGCGCACGCCGTCAATCTCGCCACACGGCTCCACACGGTGCTCGAGCGGCTGGAACGAGGCAAGACCGCGGCAGACACCATCGACATCGGCACCGACCGCCAAGGCAGCCGTGGCAGCACATAGGGCATTGATGACATTGTGATGGCCCGAGATCTTGAGCTCGGACGTGGCGACAAGCTGAGTCTCGACACCCCTCAGGCGCACGACCATCTTACCGTCGCGCACAAAGGCGGCGTCTGCACCCTCGGGCTCGTCAAAAGCGACCTTGCAGATACGGCGACCCGGTGTGTAGATGTACTCATCGAACTCATGGATGCCGGCATCCTCGACGTCGATAACCACGAGGTCGTCGTCGACCATATTCTCGAACAACTTGATCTTGGCAAGCGCATAGTTCTTGTGGCTCTTGTGCCAGCCCAGGTGGTCGGGCGTGATGTTGAGCAGCACCGCCACGCGAGGATGAAGCTCGGCTGTCGTAGCAATCTGATAACTCGATAGCTCGGCCACAAACCACTCATTGTGTGCGCGGCCGTCGATCTCGTTCACCGGCGGCTCGCCGATATTGCCGACGGCCACGCTGGCTTCACCTGCGGCCTTGAGCAGATAATCGGTCAGCGACGTGGTAGTTGTCTTGCCGTTGGTGCCCGTGATGGCGATCCAATTTTGGGGAGACAGGCGATAGGCAAACTCGGGCTCGCCCATAATCTGAGCGGCATGCTCACGCCCAGCCTTAAAGAAGGCCGAAAACTCCGAGATACCCGGGCATGTCACGCACACGTCATAGGCACCCTCGACCTGCTCGGTGCCGTAGACAAACGACGCACCCTGCGCCTCGAGCGCACGCGTGGCGTCATTGGGCTCGGAAGTATCGCCGCCATACACGGTCGTGGCGCTCACGCGCTCGGGGTGAGCCAACGCCCAACGGGCGACATCGAGACCGGATTTACCCTGTCCCAAAACAAGCAGGCTAAAGACATCAGCAAGAGGCATGAAAGACCACTATCCCAACTGGAAGAACAGGGCAAGGCCAACGGCACCAAAGGCCGCGGCGATAATCCAAAAACGGATAACGACCTTAGTCTCGGCCCAGCCCTTCTTTTCGAAATGATGATGAATGGGCGCCATAAGGAAGACGCGCTTGTGCGTAAAGTGGAAATAGACAACCTGGATCATGACCGACAGGGTCTCGACGATAAACAGACCGCCGATGATGAGGGAAACGACTTCGGTGTTGGTCATGATGGAGGTGCAGGCAAAAGCGGCACCCAGGGCAAGCGAGCCGGTATCGCCCATAAAGATGCTCGCCGGGTAGCAGTTGAACCACAAAAAGCCCAGGCAGGCACCGGCGCACGCCGTGCAGAAGATGGACAGGTTCACGTCACCGTGCAAAAACGCCATAGCGGCCATGGCGAGCATGGCGATCATGGAAGTGCCGCCGGCAAGGCCGTCCAGACCATCGGTCAGGTTCACAGCATTGGAAAGACCGGCGATCATCAGCCAGCAAAACACAATGTAGAGCCACGGAAACGAAAGGCCGCAGATGGTGGTCGAAAGAACACCGAGGTCAATTGTCAGGCCGCCGGGAAAACGAATCTCGGGGGCGACGCCGCACCAATTGACGGCGAGCACGGTAAAAGTGACGCAGATGATGGTCAGGCCGATCATCTTGGCGTGAGGCGTCAGGCCGAGCGAGCGACCATGCGTGACGGAGGTCAGGTCGTCGATGAGACCCAGAACGCCGGTGGCCAGTGTGGCAAGCAGCACGAGCACGAGCTCGGTGGTGAGCTTGCCCATCAGCAGGCAGGTCAGCGAGATCGCGACAAGGATGATGACACCGCCCATGGTCGGCGTACCCTGTTTAATCAAATGACGCTTGGGGCCGTCGGCTCGGACCTGCTGGCCGATACCCTCGACCTTCAGCAGCTTGATCCACCACGGCATAAGCAGCAACGCAATGGCGGCAGCGATGCCAAGTCCCAAAAAGGCCTGATACGTAGGATACGAGGGATTGCCGAACATGGGCTAGCACACACCTTCCACAAAGCGGTCGAGCTCAACAAAACGGGAACCCTTGACCAGTACAACATCATGATTTTCAAGCGCGCCGCCCATGCGGTCGAGCACCTGCTGATAATCGGAGAACACCTGGATGCGGTCCTCATCCATACCCATCATACGTGCGGCATCGGCCATGAGCTGAGCCAGCTCGCCGCCGACGCACGCGAGCATGTCGAGCTTCTTGGCGGCGGCATAGGCGCCCACGAGCTCATGCATGCGGGGAGCCTCGTCGCCCATCTCGCCCATCTCGCCCAGGATCGCCATGCGCGAACCGTCACAGATGAGCGAGCACAGCAAATCGAGGCCGGCAGCCATAGACTCGGCACTGGCGTTATAGGAGTCGTCGATGATGCGTGCTCCACTCTTGGCGCGCTTGATCTCCTGACGGTGACCGGTGATCGTAAGGCCCCTAAAGGCAGCATCGATCTGCTCGGGCGTCACGCCTAGACGATAGGCGACCGCGGCGGCCTTGACGGCATTGGGCACGGACTGCACGCCGGGAATGGCCAACATGGTATCGACCGTGTCGCCCTGACCAAAGTCGAGCGTAAAGACCGGATGGCCCTCGTCGTCGACGCGAATGTCGCGTGCGCGGACCTCGTCGTCGTCCGAGACACCGGCCAGCATCACGTCAATACCCGCAGGCTGGGCGAACGTATCGCGAATGAACGGCGTAAAGTCGTCCTCGCCGCCCAAAACCAGCAACGGCGAGAAGTCGCCGGCGGCGCACATGCCCTGGACAATCTCGGACTTGGCGCGGGCGATGTTCTCGCGGCTGCCCAGGATACCGATGTGGGAGGTTCCGATCTTGCTCACGATGGCAAGATTGGGGTTGGCAGACTGGGACAGGCGCTCAATCTCGTGGAAATGGTTCATGCCCATCTCGAGCACCAGAACCTCGGTATCGGCCGGAGCGGAAAGCACCGTGAGCGGCATGCCGATCAGGTTGTTGAAATTGCCCTTCGTGGCCCAGACGCGATAACGCTTGGCGAGCACGGCGGCGAGCACGTCCTTGGTCGTCGTCTTGCCAATCGAACCGGTAATGCCGACGACCAGGCAGCCAAGCTCCAAGCGATATACGTGCGCCAGGCGCAGCAAGAACTCCACGGGGTCGTCGGTCAGCAAGATGGCGCATCCCTTGTCCTGCGCCAGCGAAACCAGCTCGGCATCGGGCTCGCGCGTCATCACGACGGCACCGGCGCCCGACTCGATGGCACGGGAGGCAAAATCGTTGCCGTCGACCTTTTCGCCGGGGAAGGCGACAAAGATCGTCCCCTCCTCGACCTGACGCGAGTCGATAACGCACCCGCGGCATACCCGATCGACTTCTTCCGTCACGGTTCGGGCCCCCGTTGAGGCCGCGAGGTTGTTGACGGCGATCTCTATCATTGCAGCTCCCCTGTAAACCTAATAATGCTATCGGCGTATTGTATCCCAGTGCCATGCGCGCGTGGTGCAGGGCATGTGAACACCCTTCAGATCAAACGGCAGACCACGCTCAAGATTGTAACCCCCTACTTCGTGCGCGGGATTCCCAGCACGTCGAGCGCGTTGGCCATAATGGACTGGAATGGCACCGCGGCGGCATCCGAGCCGCTCGGCGTTCCATCGAGTGTGATATAGCACAGCACCTTGGGCGATTGTGCCGGCGCAAAGCCCATAAAGGACGACATGTAGTTCTCCTTGAGGTAACCGCCGTTCTCGTCAGCACGCTCGGCCGTACCGGTCTTGCCCGCCACGTCATAGCCATCGACCGCACCGCCAACGCCCGTGCCTTCGGACACGACCGTCTGCATGCACGATGTCACCTGGGCGGCAGCGTCCTCCGAAATCGCACGCTCGCCTTCGCCCCAGTCCTTCTCATCGCCCTTGCTGGACTTATAGAAGTGCGGAGTCATCATCATGCCGCCGTTCGCGATGCCGCCCACGGCACGTGCGACCTCAATCGGCGAGACGGACAGCGCCTGGCCAAAGCTCATCGAGCCCAGCGTGGCGCCGTCGTACTGGTCGCGCTCCTTGACGATGCCCAGGCTCTCACCCGGAAAATCGACACCGGAGCTATGACCGATACCCCACTTGTCCACATAGGTGGCAAAATCATCGGCACCGATCTTGCGTCCCACCAGGACAAAGCCCACATTGGACGAACGGCGCATCATCTCACGCACGTCCATGGTCATGGTGTAGTCGCGCTTATCGGCGTCGGTAACGGTGTCGTCGCCAACCTTAATGCTCGCCGGAACCTCAAACGACGTGCTCGAACGCACGGCGCCCAAGTCAAAGCCGGCACCGGCCACGAGCGTCTTAAAGACCGAGCCGGGCTCGTAGGCATCGGTAACCAGACGCAAGTTCATGTCCTCGGTCTTAGCGTTTTCCAGATCAGTCTGGTCATATGTCGGATACGAGCATGCCGCCAGAATCTCGCCCGTCGTGGGATCGGTGACCAGGGCCGAGCCATTCTTGGCCTTGGTCTTTTCGACCGCCTCGGCCAGGGCGTCCTCGGCGGCACGCTGGATATTGACATCGAGCGTCGTCACGATGTCCACGCCGTCCACCGCGGCAACCTTCTTATAGGCGCCGCCCGCGATATAGCTACCGTCCCTCGCCCGCTCGCGCACCAGCGAACCGTTCGTTCCGGTCAAAAGCTTGTTGTACTGTTTTTCGAGGCCCGTCAGACCGTCGTTGTCCACGTTTACCACGCCAAGCACCTGCGATGCCAGGTTGCCGTAGGGGTACACGCGCTTCATGGCCTGCTCAAAGAGCACGCCTGGCAGGTTCTTCTTCTCCAGCGCCGCGACATCATCCTCGTCCACCTGACGTTTGATATACACCCAGGTGCCATCCGACTCAACGAGCTCGCGACAGGTCTTTTTATCGATGCCCGTAGCTTTGACCAGTGCCGATACCGTCTTGTCAACGTCCTCGATAAGCTGAGGATTCACGGCGATGTTGCGGCATTCGACCGACGACGTCAGCACGTTGCCGTTACGGTCGTAGATGGTACCGCGCTTGGCATATAGCGTCTGCGCGAGCAAGCGACGTGCATCGGCGCGGTCGCGTAACTTATCGGCTTCCACGATTTGATAGTCGGCAAGGCGAAGGACGCCTAAACCCAAGCCAAGCCCGATAAAGCCCATGACGGCTTTGCGACGGGGCAGCGGCGTGCCCGTGAGCCATTCGGTCGACGAGCTCTTGCGCGGTCTGGTGTTATGCATTTGAGGACCACTCGAGCCACGGAGACGCGACGCGGGGTCGTTGCCATAGGACGGCCTCGCGTTGTAAGATGGCCGACCCGTTCCTTGATAACCAGAACGTCCCCGCGATGAGGGACGTCCAGAACCGCGACCCCCGTCGGAGCCGCGGCGATAGTCATTTGTCATACTCAGCTACCGTCTTGTTACTGAGCGGTCGCGGTCGAGCTGGCGCCCGCGGCTGCATCCTGCGAAAAATCAAGTGTAACGCTCTCGCTGGGCTCCACCATGCCATAAGCGCCCGCAAGGTCGCGAATGCGCGTGTCGGCACCATAGACCGAATGCATGACCTCCAGGTCGGAGCTCTCGTCGGTCGCCTTCTCGAGCGTGTTGGTAAGCGCGGCGTTGCTGTTGAGCACCTGGGCCGTAACGCCGGCGAGCGCCACACGGGCGACACCGATCGTCATGAAGATGGCCGCAATGATGCAAAACGTTTTAAGAACGCTCATGAAAACCGGGCTTACCGCCTGGTTTGCCTGACGGCCCGCGCCCGTGTAGACATCAAAGCGCGGCGTGCGCTGCTCGCGGGGAGCAACGGGGGCCTGCGGTGCCTCACGATAGGCGGGCATGGCGTTCATATCATAGGCGAGTGCTGCGTTTGAGGTGTTGTAGCCCATGATATGCCGCCTCCCATCCCGAGTACGTTGGTAGTGTGTTTAAGCTGCGTTTGTGGTACGAGCGGGAGGTCCAATATCGCGCGGTCGCGTCTACAGACGCTGCGCCACGCGGATCTTGGCTGATCTCGCCCGAGGGTTGCGCGCAACCTCATCGGGTTGGGCAACCAGGGGTTTGCGGGTGATGACCTTGAGTATCGGCACGTTGCCGCACACGCACACCGGAATCTCCGGCGGACACGTGCACCCCTGGCTCATCTCCTTAAAGTGGTTCTTTACGATACGGTCCTCGAGCGAGTGATACGAGATGACGCAGATGCGTCCGCCCGGGTTGAGCCACCTTGTGGCGGCGTCAAGCCCTCGCTCGAGCACATCGAGTTCGTGATTGACCTCGATGCGAATGGCCTGGAAACTTTTCTTGGCTGGGTGTCCGCCATGCCGACGAGCGGCAGCGGGGATACCAGCCTTGATGATCTCGACAAACTGACCGGTGGTTTCGATCGGCTCATGCTCGCGGCGGCGCACGATCTCACGCGCGATCTGCGAGGCGAACTTCTCTTCGCCATAGACGCGTAGAATCCGGGCGAGGTCGTGTTCGTTATAGGTGTTGATGACCTCAGCTGCGTTTAAGGTGTTGTTACCCGGATCCATCCGCATGTCCAATGGGGCGTCCTCGTTGTACGAAAAGCCCCTGCCAGGGATATCGAGTTGCGGCGACGAAACGCCCAAGTCGAACAGGAAGCCATCGACCCCGGGCACCTCGGCCGAGCAAAGCAGCTCGTCCAAGTCGCCGAAGTTGCCCTTCAGCAGCTGGTGCGGTACGCCGGGAACCTCGCGGTCCAGACGGGCGCCAGCGGCCTCGAGGGCCATGTCGTCCTGATCGACGCCGAGCAAAAGGCCGGTCTCCCCCACCTGCGCGGCCATCTTTACCGAATGGCCGGCACCGCCAAGGGTGCAGTCGCAGACGACGGAACCGCTCTTTAGCTGCAGCGACTCAAGCACTTCGCCGAGCATGACAGGTTCATGCCGATATTCTTGTGTCAAGATCCCACGCTCCATCCGTTACTCGTGCCTTGCCCTTACGAGAAGAAGAGGTCCAGCAGGGCCTCGTCATCATCGTCCTCATCGGCCGTAGCGCGGTCCCAAACCTCAAGGTGGTCGTAGTTGCCCACAACCGTGACCTCGCGGTCGAGGTTCGCCTGCTTGCGGAGAGACTCAGAAAGACCGATACGACCCGCGCTGTCCACATCCATCGACGTGGTGCGCTTGTTGATCGCCCTCATGAGCTTCTGGTCGTTGATGTCACGCGGGTTAAAACCCTCGTGGCCCTCACGACCCGCGAAGAGTCCTTCGACCCACTTATCGAAGGCCTCGGCA
>DBFWDM010000184.1:0-6461 GCA_048484635.1 Collinsella sp. | reverse complement strand
CGGCCTCACTCGGTCACCTGGAACATGGGAGACGGCGGTCGACGAAACTGGAGAGGAGGTATTACGAGCTCCTGTGCGAATTGAAGGGAGCGCTCCCGCAAACTGCCTCTTGACAACTTATAGGAGCGTCGGTTTTGTTTTCGCGTTTTTTTGGCATGGTTGGGGGTAAGGGGCTAAACGTAGTAGATGGGCCGATTTCGTGGCGGTCCCCCCCTACGCACAAAAGCGCCGCCACGGAGGAGGGAGATACCTCCGTGGCGGCTGGGGGTGGGGGCTGTGTTCTGGCTCCCCGCCAGCCGCCCGGGGCCTTTTGGCCCCGGGCGCTGCCAGCGCGTCTAGCGCTTACGGATGCCCCAGACCAGAGCTCCGACGCCGGCCATGGCGATGACGAATGCCATGAGCAGTGCGGCAGCCTGCTGGTCACCCGTGGTGGGCAGGAAACCCTTGACCGTCTTGACGATGTTCGTCACGGTCTTGGGCGTGCCGGGGTCGGGCGTCGGCGTAGGAGTCTCGGGCTTCTTGTACGTGTTGTTGAACACGATGCCCTCGACGCTCTTGTCGCCCTTGGCAAAGGCGACGCTTGCCTTGAGGCTGCCCTCGCCGTCATCGACCACGTTGACGGTCGCGGTAAAGACGGACTTGTCGTAGGTCATACCGGCCTCGTCGCCCTTGACCTCGCTGATGGTGTAGACGTGCGTACCGGGCTCGTCGTACTCAAACTTGTCGAAGCTGATCTTACCGTCGGCATCGTTGGTGACGGTGGACTCGATGCCCTCGCCAACGAGCTTAAAGCTGAACTCGTCCTTCTTGAGCTCGCGTCCCTCGAGCACCTTGATGGCGCCGATGGAGACTTGGGTGGGCATGGCGTGATACTTGTTGGTAAAACCAGCCGACTCGGTGGTTCCCTCGAGCTTGTGCGTCACGGCCAGTGTGCCATCGCCGTTGTCAGAGACGGTGGCCACGACGGTGTAGGTCGTACCGTCATAGGTGACGCCCTTGTACAGGCCGAGCGCATTGGGGCAAGCCTCGCGCAGCGTGTACGTGTGCGTGCCGGGCGCCTCGTAGCGGATCGGGCTCAGTGTCACAGTGCCGTTGGCGTCGTTGGTGCCGCTAGCGACAACCACGCCGTCCTCGAGCAGATCAAACGTGAACTCGCCGGCTGCAAGGTCGCGTCCGGTCAGACGCTTGACCGTCTTGACCTGATCGGTCACGACAGAGTCGGTGGGCGTTACGCCGTAGGTGTTGATGAATGTGAAGGCCACACCGTCGTCGCCGTTGCGCACGACGCTCAGATGTCCGGCGCCGTCGTCAGTCACGGTATAGGAAACCTTGCGCGTGGCGTTGGCATCGTTGGTCACGCCAGGGGCGCTGCCGGTCTCGGTCACCGTGTAAGTAAAGGTGTGCGAGCGCGGAGCGATGGGGGCTGCGGGCTCGGGCTCGTCGCTGGGCTCGTCGGCGTTGGCATCGGTGTCGGCCTCTTCAGCCTCTGCCTCGTCGGCCTCTGCCTCGTCGGCCTCTGCCTCGCCGGCGTTGGCCTCGGCATCGCTCGATGCGTCGTCAGAAGCATCGTCCGTCACGCCCAGGGCGCGGTTGAGATCCTCGAGCGTAAAGTGGATCTTGCCAAAGTCCACGTTGCCGGCCGCGTCGTTGGTTGCGGTCGTGCGCCCGGGCATCGGGGCGCCGGCCTCGTCGGCGGTCACGGTAAAGGTGAACTTGCCCGCGATGTCAGCCGGGGTCAGGCCCTCGGCTGCCTGGAGCTTCTTGGTGCCGATGAGTGCGGCATCCACGGCCTCGGCGCCGTAGACGTTTTCGAACAAGGGCTCGACGCCACCGCAGTCGACCATTGCCGTCAGGGTACCGTCACCGTTGTCGACAACGATAACCTTAAAGCCAAAGCTCCACGTTGTAGCGGAAACGCCATTCGGCAGCCCGAATAAATCTTCGTAGGCCGTGTAGTTAATGGTCCAAGCGAGCTTACCGTCCTTGTCGGTACGATGGGCAAGCCCAGCCGCCTCAAGATTGGCAAGCATCTCGGTGTCGTAGTGCAGCGCATCAAAGCTCACATGCCCGCCGATATTAGGCTTGAGGTTTTCGTAGCCCACAAGCTCGCCCTGATAGGCAATGCCGAACCAGAACTCGCCGTCGGCCATCGGACGACCGGTCAGGGTCTTGGTGGCGACAACCTGAGCAGCGGTACCACCAGGCGTATTGGTCGTAGCGCTGTAGCTGTTGCGGAACGGAACCAGGGCCTTCTCGACCTTGTTCTCGCCACTCTTGTGGACCGTCTCATGCGTGCCCTCGGGACCACCGGAAACGGTCGTCGTAGCAGTGAGCGTACCGGCGGTGTCGTCGGCGATGGCGATCGTCACCGTGCGTACGGCGTCATCGTAGGTGTAGCCGGGCTGGCCGTCGTTCTTTTCGGCCACGGTGTACTTGAAGGTCTTGCCGGCGTCAGCCTGCGTAAATTTAACCTCATGACCAGCCAGAATGTCGATCAGTCCGACCGTTGCCTCTGCCGCTTCGGGAGACTTGAAGCTATTGGCCCCGGGCAGCAGACCGAGCGCGCGAGCCGAAGCGTCGTCAGCAGGTGTCACGGCAAAGGTGAACTGGCCCTCGGTCATGGGGCGGCCGTCCAGATACTTGCTGAGCCACAGACCGCCGGCCGCGGTGTAGTTAAGCTCAGTGCGGTACGTGTTGGTGAAGCGTCCGTTTTCCTTCTTGGTGACATTGGCGGTCAGCTTGCCCTCGCCGTCCTCAGTCACGGTCACTTCGGCGGTCGCGACATGCCCGTCATACGCCATGCCGGCCGCGTTACCCGCGTTCTCGCGGATCTCGTACGTGTAGGTTCCGGCAGCCGTGTAGCGGCTCTTGCCGAACTTGACGGCAGCGATGCCATCCTTCGCATCGTGCTTGTTCACGGTCACGGTTGCAGGATCGGGCAGCGAGGTGCCCTCAGCGGCGGTGATGGTAAAGCTGAACTCGTCGGAGTCCGTCCAGTCGCGACCGTCGATAGCCTTGCTCAGATCAAAGTCGAGCTCTGCGTCGAGCGGGGTCACGCTGTAGGTGTTCTTGAAGGTCGCAGCCGTGGCGTCCTTCAGGACATGCTCAGCCTTGAGCGTGCCATCGCCCTTGTCGGTAATGGTGGTCTCGATGGTGTACTTGGCGTCGCCGTACGTGATGCCCTTGCTGATGGTTCCGCCGTTGACCTCGCGCAGCGTGTAGGTATGCTTGCCGGCCTCGGTGTACTTCACGGCGTTCATCGTGATGTTGCCTTCGGCATTGTTGGTGCCGGTGGCGACGACCTTGGCGTCCTCGCCCTCGCCCTCGACGAGCTCGAAGGAGAACTCGCCGTCCTTGAGGTCGCGCCCGGTCAGGAACTTGGTCGCGGTGACCTGGTCGGTGACACTGAACTCGCCAGGATTCGGCTTGTAGCTGTTGTTGAACTTCGCCTCGTCGGCTCCATTCAGCTCATGCTTTACCACGAGCTCACCCTTGCCGTTGTCGGTGACGGTCGTCTCGATGGTGTAGGTCTTGCCGTCGTAGGTGATGCCGTTGCCGGCGTCGCCCGGGACCTCGCGCAGCGTGTAGGTGTGCTTGCCGGCAGCGGTGTACTCGATGGGGCTCATCGTGATCTTGCCGCGGGCGTCGTTCTTGCCGGTGGCGACGACATCGTTACCCTCGACGAGCTCGAAGGAGAACTCGCCTTCCTTGAGGTCGCGCCCGGTCAGGAACTTGGTCGCGGTGATCTGGTCGGTGACGCTGGAGCTCTTGGGCGTCACGGTGTAGGAGTTCTTGAACTCAATCTTCTTGACGTCCTCGGCGCCCTTCAGCTTATGCGTGGCCACAAGCTGGCCCTTGCCATTGTCGGCGATGGTCGTCACGACGGTATAGACGGTTTTGTCGTAGGCGATGCCGCCGGCATTGCCCTTGACCTCGCGCAACGTATAGATGTGCTGACCGATCTCGGTGTACTTGATGGCGCTGAACGCAACGTTGCCGTTGGCATCATTCTTAACGGTTTCGACAACCGACGCGTCCTCGCCCTCACCCTCAACGAGCTCAAAGGAGAACTCATTGTCCTGGAGCTTATGGCCGGTCAGGACCTTGGTAACTGTAATCTGATCGGTGACGCTCGACTCGGCGGGATTGGCGGTATAGGTGTTCTTGAACTCGACCTCGCCCGAGGTCTTCTTCACAGAAGCCTCGAGCTTTCCCTTTGCGTTGGGTGTCACCGTTACGGTGAACTCTGCAACGTTCTTGCTGTAGGCGATGCCGTCGACCGTGGTCCCGGCATGCTTCTCGCTAACCTTGTAGACATACGTGCCCGACTTGTCATAGGCAATCTCGCCAAAGCTAATGTCCGCATGGCCCTTGGTTGCAAACGCAGTCGTGGACCTGGGCATCGGGGCGTTGTCCTTGGACGTCAGACCAAACTCAAACTTGTCCTCATTCGTCCACTCGCGACCCTCGAGCACCTTGGTCAGGCCAAAGTCGGCAGTTGTCAACGTTGTCGGCGTGGTATTGAGCGTAAAGCTAATCTTGCCGTTATTGCCCAGGTAGACATTGACCTTCGTCGCACCAGAAACAACCTTCGTGTTGTTCCACTGGGGATTGATCACGTCGCGTGCGGTGTCCGTCGGGTTTCCGCCCACACGCTCCTTGGTGGTGTGGAGCTGGTTGATAAAGGCGAGGCGCGCGGTGCCAGCCTTAATCGACCAGTGATCGCCATCCTTTACCAAAGCACCTTCAAAGTTTTCGAGCTCGCTTCCCTTAACCGGGATCGAAACGGAATCATCGTACGGCGCGCCCGACGAGTTCTGCACCATAAACTCATCTTTGTACCAATAGGTCTTAGAGCCCGAAGGCTTTTCCGTTGCGAGCTTGGTGCAAGCCGCGTCTGTGTAGACGGGCGTTAGCTTTTGGAAGTAGTAGTAGCTGTTCGTAGCAGCAGGCTCAAAGCTTGCGACCGTATCGCCCGCATCGTCGCCGGTCCACTTGTTGGCGTAGAAGCTAACGGTATTGGAATCGGCGTCCTTGTGCTCATTGATGTAATCCTGCAGTCCCGGTACGTTATTGGGAGTAAACAGGTTTTTGCGTGCAATAGCCTTTACGCTCGATGCATACGCAACGCGGATAGGCGAGATGGCCTCCGTGGAGTCAACCACAAACGTGCCCGCCGACTCGTCAACGGTAAAACGGCGCAGCGGAATGAGCGATGCGGGGACCTTGACCGTCACGATGTCGCCGCGCTGCGGATTGTTCTCGTCCGCGCGATCAACCGTAATTACGAGATGGGCGAGCTCGCCATCAAACGTATAGGTATCGATATTGCCATCGGTCGACTTGGTGGCGGCGCCATAGGTCCTGTCGTTGTACTCGGCACCGGTAAACCCGTCGACCTGCATGAAGGCGCCCAGCTCGTCCTCGAATGTGATGTAACCGGAACCGTTGGGATTGTTGCCCTCGACCTTGGTCGGGAAACCCTTGCCCGACGTAATGGCACTCGAGATGTCCTTAAAGACCTGATCAAGCTCGGCGGCGTTGGTCGCCGACTTGTAGTAGCTGGCACCGGCAACGGGGTTGCCAAAATTGACATTCCACTTCTTAGTTCCAAGAAAGCCATAGCTTATGGACGATGTGGCATCCGGATAGTTACTCGACACGGCATGCATGAACTTGTTCTTATTGCTCGTGTCGTTGCTTGTTGGATCGTCGTCCGGCTTCGCACCGTTGAAGATACCGATGGTATAAATGGTCGCCCCGCCGCTCTTTATGGTCTTGGCGGTATTGATGGCGTCCTTAGCAACCTCGGCCTCAAAACCATTAGAACTCGTAGGAGAGCCATCGGTGAAGAACACGACGATCTTCTGGGCGCCCTCGCGCTCAGAGGTGATTCCCTGGGCCAGCTGCATACCGAAATCAGCCTGCGTGGCGCCGTTAGGCTTGATGGAGTTGACCGTTTCCTTAAGGCTCGTTGCGTCATCACCGACACACGGCGTCAGGGGCTTCATGGTCTGCGAGTGGTTGCACTTGTTTCCATTATTATCGCGATACGTATCGTTGCCGATTTCATCCTTCTTCTTGCCTGCGAACTTAACAATGGCGACCTTGTGCTGTTTTTCCGCGTCCTCAATGCCCTTGTTTTGCTCGGCAATGGTGTCGATAAAGTGGTTGGCAGCATTCTTGAGCGCAACGATACGCTTGGTAGAATCTCCACCACCCATAGAATCATCCATTGAGCCAGAGGCATCGAGCACCATTACGATGTCGAGCGGCTTGGAAACCAGCGACGTTGTATCGGATGTCGAAGACATCGCCGAATGGAGTGGGAAGGATAAACTGGACTTTCTTTTAAGGATCCTCAAGCGTATTGCCGCTCGTATTCCACTGGAGACATGTAGCCCAGGGTGGAATGCATGCGCACCCTATTGTAATAGAGCTCTATGTACTTGAAGATGTCC
>DBFWDM010000183.1:0-5133 GCA_048484635.1 Collinsella sp. | reverse complement strand
CGGCCTCACTCGGTCACCTGGAACATGGGAGACGGCGGTCGACGAAACTGGAGAGGAGGTATTACGAGCTCCTGTGCGAATTGAAGGGAGCGCTCCCGCAAACTGCCTCTTGACAACTTATAGGAGCGTCGGTTTTGTTTTTGTAAATTCCGGGATGGTCGAGGGTGGCCGGTTTAACGTAGTAGATGGCCACGTTTCGTGGCAGGCGGTCCGACCCAAGGCACAAGGCGGTCAACCTCGAATGGCCATTCTCGAAGTTGCGGTGGAATAGTTCCTGTTTTTGCTGTCTGAGCCGCCAAACAGGAACTAATCCACCGCAACTTATAAAGAGATAGGTTTTAGATACGGCCAAGGTCGTAGGATCGAGCGGCTGCTTCGCCAGCGCAGATAAGGTTGGTGGTGGCTTCCTGCGGATTAAGCGCTTGCTCCAGGTCCATGGGTTTGCGGCAAATCGGCAAAACCAAGTCAATACCCTGCTCACACACCCCATCCAGGTTGTCAGCGCGACCGCCCACGACAGCGATCACCGGTTTGCCACACCGCTTGGCACGGCGCGCCACGCCCACCGGCGCCTTACCGGCGGCGGATTGCTCATCCATATTGCCCTCGCCTGTAATGACCAGGTCGACATCGCGCACGTGCTCGTCAAACCCCACGAGATCGAGCACCGTCTCCACACCCGAGCGTAGCTCCGCGCCGAGCGCCAGCAGCGCCGCGCCCAAGCCACCGGCAGCGCCCGCGCCGGGCACGCCGAGCACCGAGCCAAATGTCCGCGCACCCTCGGGCACGCGCAACAACCCCTGAGCCCGCACCCCGATAATCGCCGCATCGAGCAGGCGGCCGTAGCCGACCATCCAGCTGTCGTACTTGCCCAGGGCCTCGGCATCCCCCGTCGGCAGACCCTTCTGTCCACCGAACACTGCCAGCGCACCGCGGCGCCCCACGAGTGGGTTCTCGACATCAGAAAGCACCACGACACGCGCGCCGTTCAGCGCCCGAAGCGCTGGCGCCAAATCAACGCTCGCAACCTGCTCAAGGCCGGCAAGACCGGGGGCGACATCGCAGCCCTGGTCATCGACCACACGCGCGCCCAGCACCTGCAGCATACCGGCGCCGCCATCGTTGGTGGCGCTGCCGCCCAAACCAATATAGATAGTCTTTGCGCCCATGCGAACCGCGCGAAGCATGAGCTCGCCCACGCCATAGGTTGTAGCAGCCAGCGCCGCCGATTCCGTGCAAGGCGAATACCCAATGCCGGCCGCCTCGGCCATCTCGATGACCGAGGACTCGCGCTCGACATCAACCAGCATCCGGGCAGACACGCGGTCGCCCAAGGGACCTGCCACCTCGCAGGTCACAATCTCACCGCCGCACGCAGCAACGGCATCGAGCGTCCCCTCGCCACCATCTGCCAGCGGCAACGCGGCCACCTGGGCATCGGGCCACACACGGCGCACGCCTTCGGCAACGGCCGCCTCTGCCTGCGCGCTCAAAACGCTGCCCTTAAAGGAGTCGATCGCCAGCAGCACACGGCGGGGCCGGCGGCACGCAGGACCAAAGTCAACCTCCGTGCCAGCATCCTCACCGGCACCTGCAAGCGCTGCGGCGTGAGCGGCGTGCGCTTCAAGATCGGCCCCACAACCGCAATCAGCGCCGCCCGCACCGCGCAGACCGCCAAAATAGCTACTCAGCAGCTCGCGGCATTCATCCGCCAGGACCCCAGCCGTCACGTTAAACCGATGATTCAGGCGCGAGTCGGCATTCAAATCGTATAGGGATCCCAACGCGCCCGCCTTGGCGTCGCTCGTGCCATACACGCAGCGCCCCACGCGCGCGTTAACCATAAGGCCCGCGCACATGCAGCAGGGCTCAAGCGTCACATAGACCGTGCAATCGGAAAGGCGCCAGCGTCCAAGCGCCTGGGCTGCAGCGCACACGGCCGCAAACTCGGCATGAGCCGAAGGATCCTGGTCGAGCTCGCGACGATTATGCGCCCGCGCGACAATCTCGCCCGCGCGCACCACTACGGCTCCGATGGGCACCTCGCCCACTACCGCGGCGGCGCGCGCCTCGACCAGTGCCTCGCGCATGAACTTCTCATCGATTTCGGTGATCGTCATCGTTCGCCTTCCCTGTTGCAAATCCAAAACGATGCTATCATTACGACTCACGGAGAGATGGCAGAGCGGTTGAATGCGGCGGTCTTGAAAACCGTTGAGCGCGAGAGCGTTCCGGGGGTTCGAATCCCCCTCTCTCCGCCACTTCTAGTGATGCACCGGTGTCATGGTCCGCTCAAACAGCGCATCGACCACGTCGGCTATCTCAGGTCGACGCTCAAGATCGTGACCCGACTCCCACCATATCGTGAAAAGTCGAATAATACCGCCGGCGACAAACTCAGACGTCGTCTCGAGTGACACGGGGGCCAGGGCATCCTCGGCAAGCACGTTCATCACACGCTCGCGGATGGAGTGGGCAATGCGGTCGCAAATAACGTTGGTCAACATGCCCGACATGCTGCTTGCCAAAATGTTATCCATGAGCCGCTCGTGCGCCAGAATCAAATCCATGGCATCGTCCAAAATCGCGTGCCGAAGCGCGCGCACGTCCTCGGCAGACACCGCGCCGGCCTCATCGGGCTGTTTTTGCGGCAAGCCCGACATGAGCTCATCGATATAAAAGGCGAAGTAATCGTTTTTATCGCGAAAGTGCTTATAGAACGTCGTGCGGCGAATCATGGCCCGGTCGCAAAGCATAGCAACCGTCAAATCCTCAAACCGATACTCTTCCAAAAGCTCGGTAAAGGCATCGAACAGGGCACGATAGGTTTTCTTGATGCGAAGGTCCATCCGTATCGCCATCCTCAGGGCAAAGACAACACTCGTCAATCTGTCGCATATCTTACACCTGTACCTCGCGCGCTTTGCCCCGGTGCCGACCCCGCCGAAAACATAACGCTTGCCGGAAAGTTCGGCACGGCAAAACGTTGCGGGTATACTAGTAGCGTTATACCAACGGCAGCTGGCGCATGCCGCCGCGGCCATTCGAAACGGAGACATCATGATTACCGTCATCATCGGCATCGTTGTTGTCATTGTGATTGTCTGCGCCATCGCCGGCATCTACAACAACATGGTCACCAAGCGTAACCGCATTGATAACGCCTGGCAGAACATCGATACGCAGCTGCAGCGCCGCAACGACCTGATCCCCAACCTGGTCGAGACCGTCAAGGGCTACGCCAAGCACGAGCAGGAGACGCTCTCCGCCGTGATCAGCGCGCGTAACACCGCCGTCAAGGCCACCACGCCCGAGGCCAAGATGGAAGCCGACAACGTGCTGACCGGTGCGCTGCGTCAGCTCTTCGCCGTAGCCGAAGCCTACCCCGATCTTAAGGCAAACACCAACTTTACGCAGCTGCAGGCATCGCTCGAGGATACCGAGAACAAGATTAGCTACGCACGCCAGAGCTACAACGATTGCGTGCTCAGCTACAACAACGCCATTCAGACGTTCCCGGCTGTCATCTTTGCCGGCATCTTTCAGTTTAAGGAGCGCCAGGGCTTCGAGGCCGCCGAAGCAGCCCGCCAGGCCCCGACCGTCAAGTTCTAGTAGTTTGACAGCGCATCCTTAATCGGCCAAATGTATAAACCGCCCCGTCGAGTGCATACTTCGACGGGGCGGTTTCCTTTTTCGCAAAGGTCCCCCTCTAAGCGCCGTGCATTTTTAGGAGTATTCAACATAACCAAGAGCTTCGGGCGCCACGATAAGTGCCAAAGGCCGCGAATATCCCTGCAAATCAAACGCTGCCAGCCCATAACCCCGCCCATCATCCGTAGAAAACATCGAGAACTCCCGATTTTTTGCCCGAGGTCGGTATGCAGGGGCCTTCGATTGCAGAATACTCGCAAAAATGCACGTCGCCACCACCCCCACATGGCGCGAACCAAAACAAAAGCGCGACCTTCCTTTCCGGCGCACTCCGCAGGACGAAAGAACCCCCGCCGCACGTAGTGCGCAGCGGAGGTTCTTTCATGTCCGAGGACGCGCCGGAAAGGAAGGTCGCCCTCGGGCCGGACAGCTAAGACAGCTTACGCGACGGTGTAAACCCAGTTGTGCTTGTCCTCGACAGCACCGGACTGGATGCCCGTCAGGGTCTCGCGGAGCTTCTTCATCACGGGGCCGATCTCGGTGTAGCCAGCCGGGAAGGTCGCGGTCTCGTCGGCGCCGTAAACCTTGTTGTCGATCTCGCCAACCGGGGAGATGACGGCAGCGGTGCCGCACAGGCCGCACTCCACAAAGGTGCCGGCCTTGACCTCGGCCCACTCGACGGGACGCTGGTCAACGGTCATGCCCAGGTCCTGAGCAACCTGAACAAGCGAACGACGGGTGATAGAGGGCAGGATGGAGTCGGTGTGCGACTGCGGAACGACGAGCGTGCCGTCCTCCTTCACGAACAGGACGTTGGCGCCGCCGGTCTCCTCGACATAGGTGCGGGACTCGGAATCGAGATACAGGTTCTCGGCATAGCCCTCGCGATGGGCCTCCATCGTGGGCTTGAGGGACATGGCGTAGTTCAGGCCGGCCTTGATATTGCCGGTGCCATGCGGTGCTGCGCGGTCGTACTCGGAAACGCGCAGCTTGACGGGCTTGAGGCCGCCCTTAAAGTACGGACCGACCGGGGTCACGAGAATGCGGAACGTGTACTCAGGAGCGGGAGCCACGCCGATCACGTCACCGGAGCCGATCATAAACGGACGCACGTACAGGGTCGCGCCGGAGCCGAAGGGCGGAACCCAGGCGGCGTTGGCAGAAACGACCTGCTTGACGGCCTCAACGAACTTGTCCTTGGGGAACGGGGGCATCTCGAGGCGCTGGGCAGAGTTGTACATACGCTCGGCGTTCATGTCGGGACGGAAGCAGACGATGCTGCCGTCCTCGGCGGTGTAGGCCTTCAGGCCCTCAAAGACCTCCTGGCAGTAATGGAAGATACCGCCGCACTCGGAGACATGCAGGGTGTGGTCGGTGGTCAGGCCGCCCTCGTCCCACTCGCCATCCTTCCAATGGGCCTCGTAGCTGTAATCGGTCTTCATGTAGCCAAAGCCGAGGCTACCCCAATCGATATCCTTCTTC
>DBFWDM010000182.1:0-7478 GCA_048484635.1 Collinsella sp. | reverse complement strand
AAGCTGCTGGCGAGCGCGCGTTCTGCGGGCAAGACCGTCGAGTTCCGCGGCGAGCAGATCGTGATCGAAGAGGCTTGCCCCGAGGCCTTTGAGGGCTGTGACATTGTGCTTGGAGCCGCCGGCGACGATATCGCGAAGGAGCTGCTGCCCGAGGCCGTCAAGCGCGGCGCCGTCGTGGTCGACAACAGCCATGCCTTCCGTATGGATCCCGAGGTACCGCTGGTCGTGCCCGAGATCAATGCCGACGATATCAAGTGGCATCACGGCCTTATCGCCAATCCCAACTGCGCGACCATCATCGGCCTGGTTCCCACGTGGCCGCTGCATCAGCTCGCCGGCGTGAAGCGCATGATCGTCTCCACGTATCAGGCGGCTTCGGGTGCCGGCGCTCCCGGTATGGCCGAGCTCGAGGCTCAGCTGGCCGCCCTGGGCCGCGGCGAGGAGATTCCCGAGCCGCGCGCATTTGCCGCCCAGCTGGCGAGCAACCTGATTCCGCAGATTGGCGGCGTCAAGGAGGAGGGCTTTACCTCCGAGGAGATGAAGTTGCAAAACGAGGGCCGCAAGATCATGCACCTGCCCGAGCTGCGCGTGAACTGCACCTGTGTGCGCGTGCCCGTGCTGCGCTCGCACTCCGAGAGCATTACACTCGAGTTCGAGCGTGACATCACGGTCGAGGAGGCTCGTGCTGCGCTGGCTGCCGCTCCGGGCGTGAAGCTTGTTGACGACATGAGCGCCGATGATGCGCACGATCGCTTCCCCATGCCGATGGATACGTCCGACCAGGATTTGATTTGGGTCGGTCGCGTGCGCCGCGACATCTCGAACCCCGAGGCCGCGCGTGGCATCACCTTCTGGTGCTGCGGCGACCAAATCCGTAAGGGCGCGGCAACCAACGCCGTCCAGATCGCTAAGCTGCTCTGCGAGTAGTGTGACCTGTCCGGCGGGGGCCGGGCTTAGTTTTCAGAACGTCCTCGACCATGTGTGGCGCCTTGTCCTGTTCCTTCGGAGCCGCGGACAAGGCGCCACACTGGTCTGCGGAGTGTTCTGAAAACTAGCCCGGCCCCCGCCTGCGGTGACGCTGCTGCAAGCGGCCTGCGATGGGGCCGTTGTTGGTTGGGGCCGCTGGGCTGATGTGAGGGCACGTGGCCGTTGCGGGCCCTGGTCCCGGCGGCGGCCTCGGCGCTTTGCGCCTGCCGCCTTTGGGGACTGTGGAGCGCCGCCGGCAGCTGCGGCGCTGTTGCGCCTGCTGCCTTGGGTGACTTTGGGGTCGATTGGGGTTGTCTGCACAATTCGCGGTATTATGGTGCGGAGTTTTGAAAGGAGCCGCTGGTGGTCACGACGACGTTTGCTTCGCCTTTGGGCGAGATTCTGCTTGCCGCTGATGGCCGCGGTCTGACGGGGCTTTGGTTTGAGGGGCAGGAGCACTTTGGCTCCACGCTTCTCAAAGAAGATGTGGAGCACGTTGAAGGCGCCGATGCGGTTTCCGGTACTGGTGGCATGTCGCCGGTGAGTCCGGTAAATGGTGCGGCCTCTTCGGTGCTTGAGCGTTCCTGGGCTTGGCTGAATGCTTATTTCGCAGGGCAGGAACCTCGGTTTACGCCGCCGTTGCATATGATTGGTACGGCGTTTCAGCGCGAGGTTTGGTTTGAGCTGCTTTCTATTCCGCGTGGCGAGGTCACTACGTATGGCGAGATCGCCCAGCGTGTTGCCGCTCGACATCGTGTACCGGGAAACGAGGCACCCGTTGTGTCTCCTCGTGCGGTGGGGGCTGCGGTCGCACGTAATCCCATTTCGATTATCGTGCCGTGCCATCGCGTGGTGGCGGCCGACGGATCGCTTAACGGATATGCCGGCGGGCTCGATCGCAAGGAGTGGCTGCTTCGGCTTGAGGGCGCGTACGAGGCGTAACGCTCGAACACTTTGCATAACTAGGACGTCGCGAAAGGACGAGTCGCTGTCTTTTCGCGACCGGCATGCGTCCAAGCGCTCGGCATCTGAGCCTTAAGTTTGGTTAAGCTATATCCTGCGTATTTGAAAACGCGCAGGTTGAGCAGCTAAGGCTGCGCTAAGACGGCTGGCGGTGCACTATCATCGGCGGTATCGAAACCTGTATAGCCGTGCGCCAAAGGAACAACTATGAAGCTGATGCTTGCCGAGGACGAACCCGGCCTCTCCCGTGCCCTTACCGCGATTCTTCAACATAGCGACTACGAGGTCGATGCCGCCCTCGACGGTCTGACGGCGCTCGAATATCTGCTCGCCAACGACTATGACGCCGCAATCCTGGACATCATGATGCCCGGCATGGATGGCATTGAGGTGCTCAAGCGCACACGCGCCGCCGGTAAGCGACTGCCCATCATCATGCTCACGGCCAAAAGCGAGGTGTCCGATAAGGTTGAGGGCCTGGACGCCGGCGCCAATGACTATCTGACCAAGCCGTTTGCCGCCAAGGAGCTGCTCGCGCGCATTCGCGCCATGACGCGCGCCGCGACTGCGATCGACGCCACGACGCTCAGTGTGGGCAACGTGCGCCTCGATACGGCGGCTTGCACGCTTGTGGGTCCCTTGGGCGAGGAACACCTAGCCAATCGCGAGTTTCAGCTTATGGAACTCTTTATGCGCAACGCCGGCACGCGTATGCCTACCGAGCGTTTGATGCTCGAGGTTTGGGGCGAAGATGCGCCCGAGGGGGCCAACGTGGTGTGGGTCTACATCTCATACCTGCGCAAAAAGCTGACAGCGCTTGGTGCCGACGTGGCCATTCGCGCATCGCGCAATCAGGGATATTCGCTTGAGGTTGTCGAAGGGGACGAGCGGGCGTGAGCGTACGCACGTGGTGTAAACGCATGACGGAGCGGTTTCACGCCGCCTCGAGCAGTACGGGGCGGGCAAATTCTGCTGACGCATTGGGCCGCCGCCTGCGTCGCAAGTTCATCCTGGTTGCCATGGGCGCCGTGACCGTGGTGCTCACGCTCATCATCGCCGGCATCAACATCGTCAATTATTCGCATGTCTGCAAGATGGCCGACGCTCGCCTGGACTATATCCTGGCGGGCAAGGACGGTGTCGATTGGGGGAACGAGCCTAAAGCCGATCCCGGCCAGGATGCGGTTGCCGGCAAGGTTGCTACTGGTAACCGGGCGGCTGTTCGCGACGGGCGTTTTGAAGGCATGACGGCGGAGTCTCCCTTTGACACGCGCTACTTTACGGTGACGATTGCCGCCGGACAGGTTGCCGATGTCAATACGGCCCGCATTGCCGCGGTGGGTGCCAAGCGCGCTGCCAGTATTGCCGCAAAGTTGCATTCCAAGGGTTGGGTCTCGGGTTTTTCTGGCAATTATCGCTATACGACTGACGTTCAAGACGGTGAGACCACCTATGTGTTCGTGGACTGCTCGCGCGAGCTTGCAAGCTTTCATTCGTTTTTGAGTGCGAGCGTGGCCATCAGCTGCATTGGCTGGTTGGCAGTGCTGGCAATTGTGGCGGGCGCCTCGGGTGCGGTGATTCGGCCGATGGTCGAGAGCTACAGCAAGCAAAAGCGCTTTATTACCGATGCAAGCCACGAGATCAAGACGCCGCTAGCTGTGATCGACGCCGCCAACGAGGTGCAGGAAATCGAGAGCGGCGAGAGCGAGTGGACGCAGAGCATTCACGAGCAGGTCGCGCGGCTGACGGCGCTGACGGAGCGTCTGGTGTTCCTGGCGCGCATGGACGAGGGGTCGGCCGGCTTTTCCATGGCGTCGATTGATATTTCGGAGGCAGTTGACAAGGCGGCGGCGCCGTTTGAGTCGGTGGCGGTTTCGCGTGGCAAGCGTCTGTCGACGTCGATTGCGAGCGGCGTGCGGGCCCATGGCGACGCTGCAGCGGTGGCGCAGGTGGTTGAGTTGCTGCTGGACAACGCCACACGCTACGCAAGCGAGGGCAGCGTGATTGAGCTAAGCCTGCGCGCAGACTCGCGCGGTGCGGGCAAAGGCTCGGCCGAGCTTGTCGTATCGAATGCTGTTGATGAGCTGCCCGAGGGTGACCTGGACCGGCTGTTTGACCGCTTCTACCGCGCAGATGTCTCGCGTAACTCCAAGACGGGCGGCTCGGGCGTGGGCCTATCTGTGGTGCGAGCCATCGCCGAGGCCCATGGCGGGAGTGCTTCTGTCTGCGGCCACAGCAACCAGATTACCTTCATCGTCCGCTTCTAAAACCTGCCAAAATAAACCTGTCCCTTTTTGGTCGGTGCGAAATGGGTAATACTAAAGAGTTATCCGACCAGATGGGAATTAATCGATGGCCTATATCGAATTCAAAGACGTCATCAAAGCATACGGCGAGGGCGACGCCCGCATTCACGCGCTCGACGGCGCGAGTTTTACGGTCGAGCGCGGCGAGCTCGCCATCATTCTGGGTGCTTCGGGTGCCGGCAAGACCACGGCGCTCAACATCTTGGGCGGCATGGATACGGCGACTTCCGGCACCGTGACGGTGGACGGGCGCGACGTGAGCTCTGCTAACGAGGCGCAGCTCGTGGAATACCGACGCGCCGACGTCGGCTTTGTCTTCCAGTTCTACAATCTGGTCCCCAACCTGACGGCGCTCGAAAACGTCGAGCTCGCGGCACAGATTTGCCCCGATTCGCTCGATGCCGAGCAAACGCTTCATCAGGTTGGCCTGGGCGACCGCCTCGCTAACTTTCCGGCGCAGCTTTCGGGCGGCGAGCAGCAGCGCGTGTCCATTGCCCGCGCACTGGCCAAGAACCCCAAGCTGCTTCTGTGCGACGAGCCCACGGGCGCGCTTGACTACAAAACCGGCAAGCAGATCTTGCAGCTGTTGCAGGATACCTGCCGCAAGCAGGGCATTACGGTCATCATCATCACCCACAACTCCGCGCTGGCGCCCATGGCCGATCGCCTGATCCGCTTTAAGAACGGTCGCGTGGAGAGCGAGACGGTCCAGCATAATCCCGTGCCTATCGAGACGATCGAGTGGTAGCGCCCATGGACCAAGACCGCCAAAACAGCCTACGCCGCGACGCGCAGAACACGGAGCGCGAGCAGGATTTTACGACCTACCGCACTGCCCAAAGCTCAAACGATATGGTGCCGACGGTTTTTCGCCGTGGCATCTACCGCACAATCCGAGGCAGTCTTAAGCGCTTTTTGTCAATCGTGGTCATCACCGCGCTTGGCGTGAGCGTGATGTGCGGCCTTAAGGCGGGTTGCGAGGACCTGTGTGATTCGGTTGATGCCTACTTCGACCAGCAAAATGTCTATGACATTAACGTGCAGTCGACCTATGGCCTGACTGACGATGATCTCGACGCCATACAAGAGGTCGATGGCGTCGAAACGGCCGAGGGCATCTACACCGAGACCGCCTACACCGCCGTGGGCACAACGCGCGAGCGCGTGGTCGTGCAGAGTCTCTCCAAGGAGAACATCGATCAGCCGGTGCTCGTGAACGGCGATTTGCCCGAGAGCGCTGATGAAGTCGCGGTGACTTCGAAGTTCCTGAAGGCATCGGGCAAGAAAATCGGCGATACGGTGAGTTTTGCCGCCAATGACGCGAGCTCGTCCAATCAAAGCGCCAAGGACCAGTTTGCCGCGGGCGATTACACCATTACGGCTGAGGTCCTCGACCCCACTGATGTAAGTTCTGACTCGACAGTCAACGCCTTTCGCGCTGCTTCGGCGGCGGACTATAAGTTCTATGTGAGCGAGGACGCCGCGACATCTTCTTCCTACTCCGCGGTCCACGTGATCGTCGAGGGAGCCAAGAGCCTCAACTCCTATTCGGGTTCCTACGCGGCAAAGATCAATGAGGTCAAGGGCAATATCGAGAAGATCCGCGAGGAGCGTGAGAAGGCGCGCGCCCAGGAGCTGACGGTCGACACGCCGGCGAGCTTGGACGCGGCTGAGCGTCAGGCGAATATGCTCTTTGGGATTGAGCAGGACAACATCAACCGCATGGCCGAGGGCAGCGACGAGCGTGCGCAGGCGCAAGCCGACCTGGATCAGCGTCGCGCCGCCGCCGATCAACAGTTTGCCGATGCCCGCGCCGAGCTTTCCGATCTGGGCGAATGCACCTGGTACATCCAGGACCGCGGCAACATCGCAAGTTACTCGAGCGTGGAGAGCGACAGCTCGTCAATTGAGGCCATCGCCACGGTGTTCCCGTTCATCTTCTTTATCGTCGCCGTGCTCATCAGCCTTACCACCGCCACGCGTATGGTCGAGGAGGAGCGCACGCTCATCGGCCTGTATAAGGCACTCGGTTATTCGCGCGGACGCATCCTGTCCAAATACGTGGACTATGCGCTGTGGGCTTGTCTGATCGGCGGCGTGCTCGGCAACATCATCGGATTTGTGGGCCTGCCGCTGTTCCTGTTTACGGTGTTCGACGACATGTACTCACTGCCCCAGATGCTGCTTTCGTACGACATCGTGTCGTCGCTCGTGTCGGTGGCGCTGTTTGCCGTGGGCGTGGTGGGCGCCACGATTATCGCCTGCCGCCACGAGATGGCCGAGACCCCGGCCTCGCTTATGCGTCCCAAGGCCCCGCGCGCTGGCTCGCGCATCTTGCTCGAGCGCATCGGCTTTATCTGGCGCCGCATGGGCTTTTTGAACAAGGTCGCTGCACGCAACCTATTCCGCTATAAAAAGCGCGCCTTTATGACCATCTTCGGCATCGCCGGCTGCACGGCGCTCGTGATCTGCGGTATGGGCATCCGCGATACGTCGGTGGCGCTTTCGCCCAAACAGTACGGGCATATCACGCGTTATGACTTGCTGGCGGTCGCCAACCCCGATGACTTTACGCAGACGTGCGCGGCGTTGGATGAGCGCAGCGCGGCCAATGATTCCAACGTGACCGTGACTTCGACGCTGCCGATTATGACCGACAACGTCACCTTTACGTTTGGCGGCAAGAGCGAGACCGTGCAGCTGATCGTGGTGCCCGATGACCGCACGAACGACCTGGACGACTATGTGCGCCTCGAGGACGAGTCCAAAGAGCCGCTGTCTTTGCGTGACGGAGACGTGTATCTGAGTAAGAGTTCACAGCTGGTGCTGGGGATTCAGCCGGGCGATACGGCACACGTCCAGGATTCGTCGCTCAATGTTGCCAAGGTCAAAGTCAGTGACATTTCGCTTAACTATCTGGGCAACACGCTTTACATGACGCAGGGCACCTATGAGCGCGCGTTCGGTCGAAGCGCACGCCTCAACGGCGTCTTTGTGCTGCTTAAGGGCTCGTCGGCCGACCAGATTGCGTTTAGCAAGAATCTTAAGAGCGACGGTTGGCTTACGATTTCGAGTACGGCCGAGCATTGGGAGAACTACGAGGCGAACTTTACGATTATCAATTCGGTCGTGGTGCTCGTGACCTTTATGGCGGCGTGCCTATCGTTTGTGGTGGTGTTTACGCTGTCCAACACGAATATCTCCGAGCGCGAACGCGAGCTGGCGACCATCAAGGTGCTGGGC
>DBFWDM010000181.1:0-11887 GCA_048484635.1 Collinsella sp. | reverse complement strand
GTTGATGTATTAACATCTTATAGGAGAATACCGCATGGCTCAAAACGCACGTTCCCATCGAAAGCTCAAGATAGCCGGCATCGTTGCACTGGTGGTTGTCGTTGCGCTGCTCGGATTTGCCGGCAACTTTCTGTTTGACTTCGCGCTGAATCCCCGCGCGCCATACACCATGAAGATGATGCAGGATAGCAAGAACGACAAAGAAGGTGAGCAGCCGGATGCCGAGGATACCGAGGCGCGGGCATGGTTTAAAGAGAACCGCAAGAGCAGCAACCTCACCGCGGACGACGGGACCGAGCTTGCCGCCTGGTATTTTACTGCGTCGGAGAGCACGCACGACTACGCCGTCTGCCTGCATGGATATACCAACGAGCCCATCGGTATGGCCCGATACGCCAAACGCTTCCACGACCGTGGCATGAACGTACTCGCACCCGCCGCCCGCGCCCACGAGCGCTCCGGCGGCGACTATATCGGCATGGGCTGGCCCGAGCGCCTCGACATCGTCGCATGGATCGAGCGAATCGTTCAGGCTGACCCCAAGGCGCGCATCCTCGTCTTTGGCGAATCCATGGGCGCGGCGACCGCCATGAACGTCGCGGGGGAATCTCTGCCCGCAAACGTGAAATGCATTATCGAGGACTGCGGTTATACGAGTGTTTGGGACGAGTTTTCTCTGCAGCTCAAGGACGTGTTCGGCCTGCCCAGCTTTCCCTTGCTCGATGTAGCAAACTTGGTGTGCAACGTGCGCGCGGGCTACGACTTTCATAAGGCGAGCAGCGTGGAACAGCTCAAGCGCGCGACGGTTCCCATACTGTTTATCCACGGTGACCAAGACACCTTTGTGCCGTACAGCATGCTCGACCAAAACTACGACGCGTGCGCCAGCAAGGTCAAGCAAAAGCTCACCGTCCATGGCGCCACCCACGCCAAGAGCGCGCAGGTCGACCCCGAACTCTACTGGAACACGGTCGACGACTTCCTCGACGAGTATTTTTAGGCAAATAGTACGGTTTACTGGTCTATCTGACCCCCTAGCACTTCCGAAAAGCCGCCCGTGGACGCTGTGCTCACGGGCGGCTTTTGCTAACGTTGCGCTACAAAAGCGCTTGATATGTCCAATAGACAGGTGTTACTTGACCTCGATGAGCTCGTACTCGCTCGTGCCCAGGCCGATCTTCTCGGCGTGCGCGATGCACGCGCGCCAATCGGTGTCGGGATGCGTGATGCAGAAGGGATCCTTGGCCTGCTCGCCCTCCAGATGCTCGTGGTTGTGCTCCATCTTGGCCGCGCTGTCGGTGAGCTCGGTGTTGGGCAGCGGCTCGGACGCCATGACGGCGTCGGCGCAGGCCTGGTCAATGGCGACCGGGTCGAAGCTCGCGAACATGCCGATATCGTTGACGATGGGCGTGTCGTTTTCGGGATGACAGTCGCAGTTGGGGCTGATGTCCATGGCGAGCGAGATGTGGAAGCTCGGGCGGCCGTCGACGACGGCTTTGGTGTACTCGGCGATCTTGCAGTTGAGCACGTCGGCCGCGGCGTCATAGCCGGGCTTGATGCAGTCCTGGTTGCATGCCGCAATGCAGCGGCCGCAGCCCACGCAGCGATCGTGGTCGATGGCAGCGACGTGGACCGTGCGGGTGTTGCCGTTGGCAAGCTCGCGCTCGCGGGTGTCGTCGAACGAGATAGCGTTGTGTGCGCAGATCTTTTCGCAGGCACGGCAGCCAACGCAGTGCTCGGTCGAGACGTTCGGCTTGCCGGCGGCATGCTGCTCCATCTTGCCGGCACGGCTGCCGCCTCCCATACCCAGGTTCTTCATGGCACCGCCAAAGCCGGCCTGCTCATGACCCTTAAAGTGGGTGAGGCTGATCACGATATCGGCATCCATGAGCGCCTGACCGATCTTGGCCTCGTGCACGTACTCGCCGCCCTCGACCGGGACGAGCGCCTCGTCGGTGCCCTTGAGGCCGTCGGCAATGATGATCTGGCAGCCCGTGGCATACGGGGTAAAGCCGTTCTGGTAGGCGGTATCGATGTGCTCGAGCGCGTTTTTGCGGCTACCGACATAGAGCGTATTGCAGTCGGTGAGGAAGGGCTTGCCACCCAGTTCCTTCACGACATCCGCGACGGCGCGGGCGTAGTTGGGGCGCAAAAAGCTCAGGTTGCCCAGCTCGCCAAAGTGAATCTTGATGGCGACGAACTTGTTCTCAAAGTCGATCTGCTCGATACCGGCGTGACGTATGAGGCGCTTGAGCTTGTCGAGCTGGCTCTCGCGAGCATGCGTGCGCAGGTTGGTGAAGTACACCTTAGCGGGTGCTGCGGGTGCAGTTGCGGTCATAGATATATCCCCTCGGTCTATATGGCGTTACAGACATAGAGGATGGTACCAGTTAAAGCAGAGTTAAAGTCAAGTACGGTACCTAGTCATTGGGTACTCATTGGGGACAGACTTAAATGGCTGAAACCACTCATTGGGGACGGACTTAAATGAGTGCCTCGCCACCTGGCAGCTAGGGACGTTCCTTTCCTGCCGGCAGCTGGGGACAGTCCTTGCCAGCACGGCCGGCGAACCGGCGAATCGGCAAAGACTGTCCCCGATGACTACTCCTGCACCTTGAGAGCTTCGGCCAGGCCCACACGTTTGATGGAACGCATGTGCAGCAACGCCACGACCAGGTAGGTCGCAAAGCCAATGCCGACGCATGCAACCATGGACCAAGCGGGCGCATAGATTTCGATATTGCCGTTGTAGGCGAGCAGCATCGAGCGGAAGATGGCCGTGAGCGAGCCAATAATGACCGGCAGGCTCAGCACGAGCGACGCCGCCACGCACAACGTGATCGAGCGGATGTACAGATGCGAGATCTCGCTATCGCGATAGCCAAAGACTTTCATGTAGCTGATCGAACGGGCGCTGTGGTCGATCACCGCCTTGGTCAGCAGGTACATAAACAGCAGGAAGATAAACACCGCGAGCCCGATCATCATTCCGATCATTTTGCTCATCATGCCGATGAACTGGTCGCCCACGGCCCGCATGTCGTCGGGCGTGGTATCGCCGGCAAAGTAACGAGCATCGAGATCGAGCTTCTCGTCGCTCACATAGCCGTTAAAGTAGGCGGCGTCGTTGTCGAACAGCTCGTTAAAGTCGTCGATACTCATATAGATATTCATGTCCGACTTGGAGCCCCAGGCACAGTCCTTGCCCGCGTACTCAAGGGAATAATGCTCGCCCTCGTACTTGTCGCCGAGCGTGACCTTCTGGCCCTTGCTCCAGCCAAACTTATCGAGCAGACCGCCGCCAAAGACGACGCGTCCATCGCCGACGTTGAGGTCTTTCCAATAGCGCGAATCGGATGAAATGCCGTAGACGGAAATCGTCTCCTCGCCATTACCATCGCCGCGGTCGTATTGCAGCTGGTAAACGGCGTATTTCTCGGCCTGCGCGATTGCGCCCGCGCCGTTGTCGGTCGTATTGACCGGGTGGATATCGTCGTTGTCAGTGTCGATCTTAGAGGCCTTGTCGATCAGGTCGATAGCCTCGTCACGGTCGCAGCCGAGGGCATCGGCAAGATCGTCAAGGCGCGCGTAGAGCGCATCTTTCTTGTCCTGGACCTTGGCAAGCGCGTCCTGCGCTGCGGTCAGGCTCTCGGCAGACGGAGATGCGGTCGCAGCATCGGCTGCCGCCTGCGCCGCATCGGCCGCGTCGTCAAGCTCGTCATCGGCATCCTGGGCGGCGGTGAGGAGCGCGCCGTCAACCGACTGCAAGCGCTCGAGTGCTGACCACTGCTCACGCTCCTCGGCGGTGCCCTCGAGCTCCAGCGGCGCCTTGAGCGTGTACTGGTGCTCGGCGACCAGGCTCGTCTTCAGGTTGTCCGCGTAGTGCGTCATCGTGGGCAGAATCGCCAGGCCAAAAAGCATCAGCAGCGACGCAAATGCAATACCCACGAAGAGCGTGGCGAAGTTGCCCAGGTTGCGCAGGAAGATACGCAGGCGGAAGCGGGAAACAAAGCCCATGCGCTCCGACAGCTGCAGGCCGCGCTTGGTGCCAGACTTGCCGCTCGCCTCGTGGCGAAGAAACTGCAGCGGCGTCTTACCCATTTTGCAAAGCAGACCCACCAGCGTGATGAGGATGAGCGCGGCGGCGGGAACCACGGCGCACTTCACAAAGATCTCCCAGCTCCAGTACACCTGGAAGGGCGGCAGGCTGTACGAACCGTAATAGAGGCTGCGCATGGGCTCGGTAAAGAACACAACGCCGAGCGCAGTGCCCAAAAGCGCCGCGACCACGCCCACGATGGCGGGAAGCGCAAGGTAGTGCAGCACGATCTCGCGTCGACGATAGCCGCTGGCGAGCAGCGTGCCGATGATGGCGCTCTCCTCCTCGATGGTGGCGTCGGTAAGGACCACAAAGACAAACGCCATGATCACGATGATGATGTCGAGCAGCGTCATCCACATCATGGAGTCGCCGTCCACGTCGTCGCGCGCATAGCCAATGCCCTGGTTGGAATCGGCGTCGATGAGGTCATCCACGCGCGCATCGGCATCGGTCAGTGCCTCGACCATATCTTGCTCGGCGTCGATGCGGTCCGCGGTGGGGAGGTCGCGATCGGTAAAGGTGAAGGAGTAGGTGTAGGCGGGTGCGCCGCCGGCATCTTCGAGCGCGGCAAAGCCGCCATCGGTGACCTCGGCCACGCCGTACGTGATGGTGTTCACCGTAAAGTCCGAATTGTTGAGGAACAGCGCCTGACTATCGGGCTGGGTCATGATGCCGCAAATGGTGTAGGTGCGACCCTCGAGCTCGACTTTATCGCCCACGGACAGGTTGTTATTGGTGGCAAAGACACGGTCGATGGCCACCTCGTCATCCGCCTTGGGTTCCCTACCCTCACAGTAGGACGCAATGTCCACCTTAGCGCGGTGCGCATAGGTGCGCAGCGTGCGCTTGGTGCCGTCGTCGCCGGCGGTCTTTTTGATGATGGCGTCGATGGAGAAATTCTTGTAGAGCGTGACGCCGCCGACGTCGCCGGCTGCATCCTCGGCGGCCTTGAGTTGACCGTCGGTAGCCTCGAAGGAGGTGGTCACGCGGCCGTCCTCAATCGCGTACGCATCGCGCATGTCATCGATAAGGCAGCCGATGGAATGCGCTGCGAGCAAAAATCCCGAGGTGAGAGCGATGCTTCCGCACATAAGCAAAAAGATGCCCAGGTACTTGCCGATATTGCGGCGCAGCTCGCGCGGGAGACGTTTTGCGAGAGGTGCCATGGCGCCGCCTACCAATCGAGCTCGGCGGCCGCAACGGGCGACTCGTTGAGCTCATCCTCGACGATGTGCCCGTCGCGCAGGCGCAGCACGCGATTGGCCATGTGCGCGATGGCGGCGTTGTGGGTGACGATGATGATGGTGCAGCCGTAGGTGCGGTTGACATCCTCCATGAGCTGCAGGATTTCCTTGGACGTCTTGTAGTCAAGCGCGCCGGTGGGCTCGTCGCACAGCAGCAGGCCCGGGTTTTTGACGAGCGCACGGCCGATGGCACAGCGCTGCTGCTGGCCGCCCGAGACCTGGCGCGGGAACTTGTTGCGGTGCTCGTAGAGGCCCAGCGAACGCAGCAGGTCGTCGACATTGAGCGGGTTTTTGGACAGGTGCGCCGTGACCTCGATGTTCTCCTTGATGGTGAGATCGGGCACCAGGTTGTAGAACTGGAAGACAAAACCCAGCTCACGGCGGCGATACTCGCCCAGGTCGGTAGGCTTGAGCACCGTGAGGTCGCAGCCGTCCACCATGATGGAGCCGCCGTCGGCATCCTCCAGGCCGCCGATCAGGTTAAGAAACGTCGACTTGCCCGAACCCGAAGGCCCCAGCATGACGCAGATCTCTCCGCGGTTGATGGACGTGTCGATGCCGTCGAGCACCGTCAGGCGTGCATCTCCATCGCCGTAGTGCTTTTTGAGATCCTTAACCTGGACGTAGGCCTCCCGCGTTGCCATGATATCCCCCATTGTTAGCCTTGTACTACTTTATGAACATAATAGTAAACCTTGGCGAACTATTTTTGGGCGAGGCCTGGATTTTATTTCAGACTAGTCATTGGGGACGTTCTTAAATGACTAGCTGTTGGGGACACTCTTTCGCCACCCGCCAGTTAGGGACGTTCCCTTTCTGCCGGCAGCTGAGGACAGTCCTTGGCAACCCGGCCGGCAAGCCGGCGGTTCGGCAAAGACTGTCCCCAATGACTAGTCGTTTAAGTCTGTCCCCAATGACCACTCTTGGTCGTTTAAGTCTGTCCCCAATGAGTACCCGATGACTAGGTGACTAGGCGCGGGATTTGGTGCGTGAGAGGGCCAGGCCTGCGGCGGCGATGACCACGGCAAAGAGCACGGTGACGCCCAGGTCGCAGGCGATGTCGCCCAACATGGCAGACGTCAGGTCCGACGCGAGCGCCTTGCCAATCGCGTCGTTCACCCAATACGTCGGCACAAAATGCGCCGCGGTCTGCACGGCTGGGCCCATCAGCGACAGCGGCATCCAGGCGCCGCCCAAAAACGTCATGACCATGCCGAGCAGGTTGCCCACACCGTTGAGCAGCTCCTCACGCGCACCCAGGCTCGAAAGGGCAAAGCCAACGGCCAGAGGCGTGCACGCCAGGGCAAACGTCGCCGCCAGCGCCAGGCACACACGACCCACGCCGACCTCGGCAACCGCGCCGGCAAAGCCCACGACGCCCATCATGCTCGACACAAACCAGATGCAGACGGTGATCACAGTGGCGGCCGCAAACACGGCGAGCGAACGCCGGCGCTCGGAGATTGGGCCGGCATCCATACGACGCACGCGCTCGGGCTCGTTCATGCCCGAGAACACCAGCCCCACCGATACGATGACCGACGAGATAATCGCGTACGCGCCAAAGTTGAAATACGACTTGAGCATGGCGGCGGCAGTCGAACCAACCTTGACCTGCTCAATCTGGACCTCGGCGCGCTTGGCGGCGGCATGCTCGGCGGCCTTGGCGACGCTACCATTAGAGGCGGCGGGCTCTAGGGCCGCTGCAGCGCCCGCAAGCGAAATCCAGCGCGAGGCCTCAGCAGACGAAAGCGCCGCCGCCATGGTGCCGGCACCGTAGGTCACATCGAGCTTGGGCAGGGCCTCCCCCGCGCGGGCGGCCGCGACCAGGTCGTTCTCAAACCCCTCCGGGATAAAGAACACGCAGTCGGCGCGACCCTTGGCGCTGTTGCTCTTGGAGAGCGCGTCCGCAAGATCGTAGGTATCGTCGCCGACGCCCGTGACCAACTCAAAGCGCGACCCCAGGTGCTTGGTGAGCGCATGCGAAAGGTCGCTGTCGTCGCGGTCGACCACGATCACGTTGGCATCGTAGGGCTCGTACTCGGTGAGCTGCGACGAGTTCCAGCTCACCGATGCCGCGATGAATACGCCCATGAGCGAGATGAACACCGTATAGATGAGCAGGTAGAACGGGTGCGCCAGCGCCATGCGAAGCGCAGTCTTAAAGGTGCTCATAGCGGCTCCTTCCAAAGGTCAGCGTGGCGGCGGCAACGAACAGCAGCGCCATAAGGACCAGCGCGCCGGCGCGAACGACAAAGGGGCCCAGGTCCTCAAAGAAATACAGGCGGTTGAACATGTCGCAGATGAGCTTGACGGGGTTGAGCCAGCACTCGGCCGGGCAGGCGCGGGCGACGTCGTCGGCAAGCGCCATCGCTGGCTCGCCGTAGAGGCCGGCGAACAGGGCGCACGTAGTGGCAAAGCCCGTGAGGATGCCAGACTTGGACGCCTTGCCGCCCTTAACGGGAAGCGTGCCCACAAAGAGTCCCAAGCCCGTGGCGGCAAGCGCGGAAGCGGCGCCGCCCACCAAACACAGCCCCTCGCGCCCGCCAAAGTCGACGCCCACGACCAGACGCACGTAGCCGATCGCGATCGCCATCGAGGCAAAGGAGACCAGCCACGAGCCCACAAAGATACCGGCCAGCGACGCCGTTTTGGAAAGACCACCCGCGCAGCGGCGCGCGCCAAGGCCCGACAGATTGGGTTGCAGATCGACGACGCTCAAGGCGGCAAACTCGGCAGACATCATCGCCACCAGGCCAAAGAGCGCGTAATAGTAGATGACCGTGCCATCGGGCGTGGTGCGTGTCAGGCTTACGCGGCGGGTGCCGCCCTCGAGCGACAGAGCGCGCGCAACCGCCTCGGGGTCGGCGAGTGCCGCCGGGTTGTCCTGGGCAATCTGGGACATGAGCTCGGCATTTTGTGTATACGAGCTTGCCACCGTCTCCAGGATGCTGCGATCGGTGAGCACCGATGATGCGCGCGAGCTGTCGTAGCTCGATAGCAGTGTGAGCTTGGGTGCGCCTGCGTCGTCGACCGTATAGATGCCCGCGACCTCGCCGGCCTTAAGCGCACGGTTCGCATCGGCTGCGTCGTCGCACTCGTGGATCTCGAGCAGCTGATTGTCGCTCTCCTTGGCAAGCGAAGCCGCCGCATCCTTAAAGGTCGAGGCGTCCCAGGCCTCATCCGCTACGACAGCCACTGGCACCGGGTCGATCTTGCCGTCGGAGCTGAGGTTCGCAAACATAAACATAAACATCGTGGAAAGCGCGATGGGAAAGAGAGCGCCCCAAACCCACGTGCTCGGCCGGCGCAGCAGCGTCTTGACCGTAATGATAATGGTGTTGAACATGGCCGCCCCCTAGTCGCGCAGCTCGCGGCCGGTGATCTCGAGGAACACGTCGTTGAGGGTCGGTGGCTCGCTCCACACGCGGCCGAGCGCAACGTCGGCAGCGCGCAGCGTGTCGAGGATGTCGACCAGATTGTGCGGACTCGTCTCGCAGGTGCAGACGAGCTCGCCGCCGGACAGCTCGACGCTGAGCACGTGCTCGAGGGCGCGCAGCCGCTCGACCGTGGCTGGCTCGACGGCGCCCACCTCGACGGTCACGCGCTCGCCCATCTGAATCATGCGTTTGAGCTCGTCGTTGGTGCCCTGCGCCAGCACGCGGCCGCCGTCCATGATCATGATGCGGCTGCAGATCTGCTCGACTTCCTCCATGTAATGGCTGGTATACACCACCGTGGCGCCCTCGTCGCGCAGGCGGCAGATGCCCTCCAGGATGGCGTTGCGGCTCTGCGGGTCGACCGCCACCGTGGGCTCGTCAAAAAAGATGAGCTCGGGCTTGTGCGCGATGCCGCAGGCGATGTTGAGGCGTCGCGCCAGGCCGCCCGAGAGCTTGCCGGGGCAGAACTTGGCAAAGTCGCCCAGGCCGACAAAGTCGATGGCCTCGTCGACCAGCGCGCGGCGGCGCTTGCGGTCGTTGACGTAGAGGCTGCAGAAATAGTCGATGTTCTCGCGCACCGTAAGCCCGTCGAACACCGCCACCTGCTGCGGCACCACGCCGATGCGGCGCTTGAGGTCGTAGCGGGCGGGCGTCATGGGCTCGCCGAACAGTTCGATGGTGCCCTTGTCGTAGGCGAGCAGCTGCAGGATGCAGTTGATGGACGTGGTCTTGCCCGAGCCGTTGGGGCCCAGCAGGCCAAAGATCTCACCGGGGGCGATGCTCAGGTTAAAGTGGTCGAGCGCAATAAGGTCGTCATAGCGCTTGACGAGGTTTTCGACGTGGACGATGTCTGTCATGAGGCGGCCCTTCTGTTGCTTGCGGCCCGGTACGATTGCATCATCGCAGGAGCCGCCGGCGCGCACCAGTGAGCTTTGTCACGAGTGTAGGGCTTGGTCGCGCGGCCCGCCGGTGCCCCCGCTTTGCCGCGTGGGAGGAATGTCACGGTTGCTCCGGGTGGCGCCTCCCCCATGCGCGGCATCGCGTACAATACCCGTATGAACAGGCTTTTCGACAAATCGATCGTGCTGGCGTGCTGTATTGCGGCCGCCATGGGCCTTGCCGTGGACGCTCGTCTGGTTGTGGCGTTTTGCCTTGGCGTTATTGCCACCTCACTGGCCGAGGTCGCACAGGGGGAACGCACCCGGCGCGCGAGCGAGACCGCGAGCTGCGCTTACATCATCGCGGCAGTCGTCCTGCCGCCGTTTGTGCCGTTTGCGCCTCTCGCCCTCTATGACATCGCGCGGCGCGTGCGCCGTGAACGAATCTGGCCCGCGCTGGCGATTGGCGCCGTGTGTGTCTGCGCGCTTGTCGCGGACCTTCGTGGCGGCGTGCTCACCACCCGAACGCTGCTGTTAACCGCCATCCTTTCGATCGCCGCCACGTTGCTGTCGCTGCGCACCGCGCAGCTGGAGCGCGAACAGGAACGCATGCGTCGCACCCGCGACAAGCTGCAAGAACGCGCCCTGGCACTCGAGGCACGCAACCGCGACCTCGCCGACCGCCAGGACTACGAAGTCGAGCTCGCGACGCTCGCCGAACGCGCCCGCATCGCGCGCGAGATCCACGATAACGTCGGGCACCAGCTCACGCGCGCCTCACTGCAGGCCGAAGCCCTACGCGTGGTCCACGCCGACGAGCCTGGCGTCGCCGCCGATTTCGCCGACGTTAAACGCACGGTTGACGAGGCGCTCCAGCTTGTGCGCGTCAGCGTCCACGCGCTCAACGACAATGCGACCAACCTCTCCGTGCAGCTCGAGCGCATCGTTGAAGGCGCACGCTCGGACGGCGGCCCGCAGATTGAGCTTGAAGTTATGGCCGAACATGCGCCCGCAAACGTCGCCAGCTGCTTTGCAGCGGTCCTGCGCGAGGCGCTCTCCAATACCATGCGCCACGCTTGCGCCCAGACCGTCACTGTACGATGCATGGAGCATCCGTCGTTTTACCAGCTCATCGTTACCGACGATGGCGCGGGCGGGGTCCAAGCAAGCAGCCGCGGCGCCGCGGAGGGCATGGGGCTTGCCTCCATGCGCGAGCGCATCGAGGCGCTTGGCGGCACCTTCTCCGCCGGCCCGCGTGCCGGCGCCGGCGGCTGGCGCGTGTTTGCCACCGTTCCCAAACAGCAAGGAGATGAGGGCCGATGAGGCTCATCGTTGTCGACGACGACCGCTTGGTGGTCGATTCGCTCAAGATTATCCTGGGCACCCAGCCGCAGATCGAGGTGGTGGGCACCGGCGCCAATGGCGACGACGCGGTCGCGCTCTACGCTGAGCACACGCCCGACATCGCGCTGCTCGACATTCAGATGCCGGGACGCGACGGCCTATCGGCGGCGCGCGAGATCCTCGAGCGCGACCCTGCGGCGCGCGTGGTGTTTCTGACGACATTCTCGGATGACGAATACATTGTGTCGGCGCTCAAACTGGGCGCGCGCGGCTACTTGATTAAAACCGACGTCGCTGCCATCCATCCCGCGTTGACGCAGGTCATGGACGGCAAACGCGTGCTCGGGGGCAAGGCAATCGAGGACATCGATTTTGACGGAACGGACGTCGAGGCGGGCACGCCCCGCCGGCCCGCAGCCTTCGCCAGTCTGACCGACCGCGAGTTCGAAGTCGCCGAGCTCATCGCCCGCGGCCTCGACAACAAGGAGATCGCCGCCACGGCATACATGGGCGAAGGCACCGTGCGCAACCACATCAGCTCGATCCTTGCCAAAATGGGCCTACGCAACCGCACGCAGATCGCCATCGCCTACCTGCGAGGGTAATTACCCAACGGCCGACCGCCCCGGCATAGCAAAATGGCTGCTACCGATTTAATGCCATTTCAAAACTATGCCGGTTTACGGGGCTAAACTCAGGACCCTCATCCATACCCGTGTTTTCTGCAAAATGACGGCCCGTCTACCTGCACTGATAATTGTTCTCGGGGGAAGCGGGCACTGCGGGGCGCGGCAACGGCGCGCGATTTCCGCGTCGCAGCGCTACCCTGATGCTGAATGCCGGGACGATGACCCACTGACCTGCTGACGCCTCTTCGGC
>DBFWDM010000180.1:0-10052 GCA_048484635.1 Collinsella sp. | reverse complement strand
ATGAGGTCGATGGCCTTATCGGGCAGGAAGCGATCCTGGATGTAGCGGTTGGAAAGGTTCGCGGCGGCCTCGATAGCACCCTGCGTATAGCGCACATGGTGGTGCTCCTCGTAGCGCGGCTTGAGCGCGGTCAGGATCTTGACCGTGTCCTCGACGCTCGGCTCCTCGACATCAATGGTCTGGAAGCGACGCTCGAAGGCCGGGTCCTTGGTGAGGTACTTGCGGAATTCCTCGGCCGTGGTGGCGCCGATAATCTGGAAGGCACCGCGCGCGAGCACGGGCTTGAGCATAGAGCTCGCGTCGATGGAGCCCTCAGCAGAACCGGCACCGATGATGGTGTGCATCTCGTCGATAAACAGGATGACGTCGTCGGCTTCGGTGGCCTCCTGGATCACGTTCTTGAGGCGCTCCTCAAACTCGCCGCGATACTTGGCACCCGCCACGAGGCCCGGCAGGTCGAGCGTCCAGATATTCTGGTTCATGAGGTTCTCGGGCACGTTGCCGGCTGCAATCTGCTGAGCCAGGCCCTCGACGATGGCCGTCTTGCCCACGCCGGGGTCGCCCAGAATGAGCGGGTTGTTCTTGGTGCGGCGCGAAAGAATTTCCATCATACGCTGGACTTCCTTTTCGCGACCAATTACAGGGTCGAGCTCGCCATCGCGCGCCTTCTGCGTGAGGTTGGTCGCGAACTGCTTAAGCGTATCGGTGCCACTCCCCTTTTGCTGAGAGGCATCCGAGCCGCTAAAGAACGGCAGGCCCGCACCGGGACGCCCGGCACCGGCGCCGGCGAGCGGACGCTTCTTGTCCTGGTCCTTGGCAGTGAGTTTCTCGATAGCCTTTTTGATAGAGGCGGACGACACACCCAGGCGCATGAGGATGTCCATGGCCATGCCGTTGCCCTCTTCGACGATGCCGATCAGCAAGTGCTCGGTCGACACGTAGGTCTGGTTATTCTCACGCGCCACGCGGAATGAACGCTCCATAACGCTAATGACGAGCGGCGTAAAGGCAAGCTTAGCGGCCTCGGTCTCCTCGCTGGGCTCGGGAACGGTGGTCTGGACCTCCTTGAGGGTGTCCATGATGTCGTCGTAGGAGATATCAAGCGAGCGCAGTGCCTCGGCGGCAATGCCCTCGTCCTCCTTGGCAAGCGCGAGCAGAAGATGCTCGGTACCCACCTTATTTGAATGAAGATCGAGCGCCTCTTGCTTGGCCATCGACATGACCTTGCGCGCTCGATCGGTAAATCTATCTAACATGCTCGTTTCCTTACATGAGTTCATCGAAATCAAAACGCCCGCCCGTCGGCGGCGCTTTTGTCTCTTTACCCACAGGTTGTCTATGTTAACAGCTGGAGGAATATCTATAAACCCGGCTCACATGAATGCAGGTTATGACCGCATCGCGGGACTCACCGCGCGATGCGCGACAGGCGCCCCGCAAGAGAAACCCTAGGCGTCTTTCACCACGTCGGGACTCGTCGCACGCGATGCGCGATAGGCATCGGCCTCCTTGGAGACGCGTTCGAGCAGCTCGGATGTATCGACGCCCTCGACTTGCGCGACCGTTTCCACCGTCTGCATGGCGACCGCCCTCAGGTACGCGCACGCGCTGTCCCCCAGCTGCTCGAGGTCTATCTCCTCGCCGCCCTCCCGGGCAAAGCCGACCGCCATCACAAAGTCCATGATGCCCGAGACCAGAAAGCCCACCGCAAAGCTCGAATCCGCCTTGAGCTCTTCTCCGTCGGGGTGGACGATCTCTCTCGCGCGGTCGATGATGATCGTATGGATGCCCTGCACGACCTGCTCGGCGGCACCCGCCCTCATGGTGATGACGATGCGCCGCAGCAGGCAGCGGACGTCGCGCCGGTCGAACGCCGAAAGGTCGCCCTCGCTCGAAAAATGCCAGAGGGCATCGGTGATGAGCTCGTTATCCTGCAGCAGCTGGGCTATGGCGATGGCGACGAGTTCATCGAAATCGTGAAAATAGTAGTAAAACGTTCCGCGATTGCACTGGGCGGCGCGGGTCACCTCGCCAACCGACAGCTCGAAGATGCTGTTGTTCTCGATGAGCTCCCAAAACGCCTCGATGATACGGGTGCGTGCATCGGGCGCATCGGCGTCCTTACGCAGTCTCGCCATGCGCCTCACCGCACCCCTGCGCCTTGGCGTTCATGATGAGCATCTGAAGACGGTTCTCCACGTTGGCGAAGCTCACGTCGGGATCGTAGTCGAGCGGCAGGAACTGCGCCGTGGGATACTGCTCCTTGAGCGCATGGATGAGCCCGCGCCCCACGACATGGTTGGGCAGACACCCGAACGGCTGCAGGATCACGAAGTTGCGGCAGCCGCGCTTGGCGTGCTCGAGGATCTCCGCCGGAATCAGCACGCCCTCGCCCGCATCGAACGTATGGTGCAGGATCTTATCGCTCGCGCGCACGAGCTCGGGCATGCGCGTCGGCGGCTCGTAGAGCGGGCTCGCCGCGCCCAGGCGGTCGCAACGGTCGTGCGCGAGCTCGAACAGGTTGTCCGCCGTGGCGTACCAGGCCTTTTCGGGCAGCGACAGGTCGACGTGGAACTCGCGCGACTGCGCATGCTTGTAGAAATAGGTCTTGCGGATCACGTCGGTCATGCGCGCCTCGATGACCTCGAGCCCGTTGTCCTCGAGGTAGCGCTCGATCTCGTGGTTGGCGCCGAGATGGAAATTGAGCAGGTACTCGCCCACGATGAGAACGGTCGGATGCGGGTTCGAGCGGTCGTACGGAACGGCGTCCATGATCGCAAGCGCGCGTTTGAAGCCCGTCGCCTGGCCTCTCAGCCCGGAGCGCTCCATGCCCTCGATAACCTCATCGAGCGCGCGGTCGAACGCAGCGTCCGCCGCGCCCTTCTCGAGCTCGTAGGGACGGATGCGCCTAAGCATGGCCTCGAGGGCATCGATCATGGGAAGACCGTAGGCGATCTGGATGCTCGGGCCAAGGCCGAGCTTGAAGCCCGGATGCGCATTGTGGGCATCGACGTCGTCGTTGGTGAGCACCGGGACATAGTCGTATCCCGCGTCGTCGAGCGCGCGGCGCAGCAGGGGCATGTAGTGCGTCAGGCGGCAGTCGCCGATATACTTGCCAGTCACCACAGCGACGTCGTGCGGGTCGTACTTACCGCTCTCGAGTGCCGCGAGCGCCTCGCCGATCACGATTTGCGCGGGGAAGCAGATGTCGTTGTGCACATAGCGTTTGCCCAGGCGGATGGCATCCTCGCGCCCGATATCAAGGGCCTCGGCGCGCACGCCCTGATTGCGCATCGCCGCGGTCATGAGCCTGCAGAACGCATGGGAGGTGTTGGGGACCAGCGCGATCTTGTCGTGCCGGTCGCGCTTGGTGTACTTGACCTTATACGGGTCGTCGAGCGGATGGACCGCGTGCACCCGGGCGCCCTCGGCACGCTCCTCCGCGCGACGACGGTTGACCGACTCGATAAACGAACGCACGCGAATGCCCATGGGACCGGCGACGTCGCTCTCATCGAGCTTGATCATCATCGGAACCTTGGAGCCCATCTCGCCCATCATGCGCGCGATCTCGTCGGTGAGATACGCATCGTGGCCGCAGCCGAAGCTGCCCATCTGCACGAGCTCGAGCTCGGGCGTCGATGCGACGATGACCGCGCACGACAGCATGCGCGCATGGTAGTTGTTCACGATGTCGATGCGGCTGTTGGAAAGATCGACGTTGCAGACCCCCGGCACCGCATCGGGCGTCAGCACGGGGATGCCGCGCTCAGAGAAGAGCTTGGGCAGCCCGTGGTTGACCAGCGGGTCGTTGTGGTACGGGCGCGAAGCGATCACCACCGCGTAGCCGCCGTCCTCGCGCACGTTCTCGAGCACCTGCCTGCCGCGCAGCTGCAGCTGGTTCTCAAACGTCTGCTGCGCGCGGTCCGCCTGCTCGGTCGCCTTGGCAACCAGGTCGGCATCGATATCGAAGGTCTCCTTGCACCACGCCTTGAGCTGGCGGTTTCGGTCGCCCTCGTCGTACCAGTGGAACAGCGGCGTATCGAACGGAACGCCGAAACGCTCCTCCGGGTTATCGGAATTGCGCATCACGTAGGGGTATCCCTTTACGACGGCGCACATCCACTCGCTGGTAGAGGCGGTGTTTTCGGTGGGCACCGTCGTGATGATGGGCATGAAGATGCGGTCGACGCCGGCGTCGACGAGATTGCGGATGTGCCCGTGGACGAGCTTGGCCGGGAAGCACACGGTGTCGGATGTGACGTGCGCCAGACCGCGCTCGTACATCGCCTTGGTGCTGCGTCCCGAGACGCGCACCTTAAAGCCGAGCGTGCTGAAGAACGTCGACCAGAACGGCATGGTGTCCCAGAACTCGAGCACACGGGGAATGCCGATCGTGACATCGCGCCCCCCGCAGACGGGAACCGTGGGGCACGACTCGAACAGCAGCTTCTCGCGGTCGACAAAGAGATTGGGGGCAGCCGCGGTCCGGTCGCGCCCCGTGCCGGGTGCCTGTGCCTCGCAAGCACCCTGCGGACGCAGCTCCTCCGCCGCGGGAACCTCGCGCACGAGCTCATCCCATGAGATGGCGCCGCCGCGCGGGCAGCGATTGCCCGTGACGTAAAGCGAGCCGTCGCCAAATGCCACGACCGCGCGCTGGCAGCGGTTGTTGCACCGACGGCAGGTAACGCCGCCGAACTCGCGATGCTCGAAGCGCTCCACGGCATCGAGCCCGATAAACGACGTGCCGGCGTCGCCCTTGCGGCATTCCTCGCGCGCGAGCAGGGCGATACCGATAGCGCCCATCAGCCCCGGGTGGGGCGCACGCGTGACGGGTTTGCCCAGATACTGCTCGAATGCGCGCAGCACCGCGTCGTTTCGGAACGTGCCGCCCTGGACGACGACTTTGTCGCCCAGACGGTTGAGATTTGAAACGCGAATGACCTTGGTGAACACGTTCTCGATAATCGAACGGCAGAGACCGGCCATGATGTCGCCCGGACCCTTACCGCGCCGCTGCTCGGAAACGACGCTGCTGTTCATGAACACCGTGCAGCGGCTGCCGAGAACGGCGGGGGCTTTGGACGAAAATGCCTCGGTCGCGATATCCTCAACGGCTATTCCGAGGTTTTTGGCAAAACCCTCGAGGAACGAGCCGCAGCCCGCAGAGCACGCCTCGTTGACGACGATATCGGTCAGCACGCCGTGGTTGAGCCAGATGGCCTTCATATCCTGTCCGCCGATGTCGAGCACGAAGGTCGCATCGGGAACGCATGCGCACGCGGCGCGGGCGTGCGCGACCGTCTCGACCGTATGGTAGTCGGCGTGGAACGCGCGCGCGAAAAGCTCCTCGCCGTATCCCGTGGTGCCCACGGCATCGATCGCAAGCGTGACTCCCGCTGTCTCCCAGCGGTTCTTCAAGCTGACAAGACCCTGTTGGGCGACGTCGAGCGGTCTGCCGTTATTAGACGCGTAGAACGAATCGACAAGCTCACCCGCCTCATCGACCAGGGCGAACTTGGTCGTCGTGCTCCCCGAATCGATACCGAGCGCCACACGCACCGTCTCTCCGGGCGCATACGCATCCGGACCCTTTGCCGGCGTCTCTTTGCCATGGCGTGCCGTAAAATCCGCCTGCTCGGCAGGTGTGGCAAAAAAGGGCTGGGCAAGACGTCCCTCCCCGCTTGCGGGCGCGACCGTCTCGAGCTTATCCAGCCGGACAAAAGCGTCGGGAAGGTCGATCGGTTGGGACGATGCGAACATGTCGGTCAGCGACAGGGCGGCACCGCGCGCGACCATGATCTGCGGATCGCGCGGGACGATAACCTGATCGTCCGATAGATTCAGTTGCTCCCGGAACACGCGGACCAGTGTGGGGTTGTAGGCGAGCGTACCGCCCTCGAAGATTACCGGCGGCTCGATGTCGATACCCTGGGCCAGACCGCCGATCGTTTGGCGGGCGACCGCGTGAAGCGCCGAAAGCGCCAGGTCGGTGGTAGGAATGCCCTCGTTGAGCAGCGGCTGGATATCGGTCTTTGCGTACACGCCGCAGCGGCCCGAGACCTCGTGGACGGTCGTTCCCCGGCTTGCGAGCTGCTCGAACTCGCCCGATTCGGTGCCGACCCCCATGAGCTTTGCCATCTCGTCGATAAATGCACCGGTACCGCCTGCGCACGAGCCGTTCATGCGCATGTCGGCAACCTCGATGTCTCCCTTATCGTTGGTGCGGAAGAAGATCATCTTGGCGTCTTGGCCGCCCAGCTCGATGGCGCAGCGCGTCTGCGGATAGAACCTGCTGATCGCGAGCGCGTTGGCGACCACCTCCTGAACGTACGAGGCGCCCAGCGCGGTCGCGATATCGCGCGCACCCGAGCCGGTCACCGCAACGCGCAGTGACTCATGGGGAAAGCGCTCGGCGAGCTCGCCGAGCATGGCGCGCACGCTCGCTGTCTGACACGCCCCGTGGCGGCGATATCCCCACCACGCCTCGGTCATATCCTCGTGCATCGCGTAAACTTTGGTCGTCGTCGACCCTACGTCCAGTCCTACTAGCAACGCCATAATGCTCCGTCTCTCGCATTTTTCCCGCTAGAGATATACCACTCTACGTAATACAACAGACTGTTGTATTTAAACTCCGTATAAAAAGCGGCTGCCGAAACGCTTCAGCAGCCGCCGAATGCACCAACAGATTGTTCTGCGCGCTAGCACGTCGGGCAACGGAGCAGCACGGGCCCTCCGGTCATGCGCACCGCTCACGCCCGCGATGTCGCCGAGAGAGCTATCCACGCTTAGGGCTCCAACCAAGCAAGTCGCCCGCGCTCAGCAGATCCCTAAGCGAGCTACTCGCACTCAGGAGCCATAGCCTGCTCCAAGAGCTCGGCATGCTCCTCCTCGAAAACCGTCCCCACAGGGAAGGCGCGACGGAAGACGAAGCGGGAAATCGGACCGGCTACCAAAAGGTTCCACGGCAGCGCCATCACAAAATTATGCGGGATGTTGATCATCCAGATCGCGGGCACGGAATACAGGTTCGCAAGGATGCCGCCGGGCATGTGCGTCAGACCCTCACAGGCACCGTACAGCGACATGATGATGACCATGGGAACGACCATGCAGGAGCTGACGGCGAGCGTCATGGCAAGTGGCGAGCTCTTGCCCGGCGTGACCAAGTACTTAAAGGCGAAACCCTTGGCGAGCGGGCTGGCGACGAACCAGTCGCAGCACATGGCAAAAATGTAGGCAACGGGGAAGCCGAGCCACGCAGTGGCAACGACCTCGCCGTTGATGGCCCCGTGCTGCAGGGCAACGTTGTAGATGCTCATCCAAAGCACCATGCAAAAGCACATGATAAAGGTGAACAGCAGGCTCTCTCGTTTGTTGATAGGCATAAAGGGCAGATTCCTCTCTGTGTTGTACCGCGGCGCCACGCAACAAAAACGGGCGGGCAAGATGGAGCTGTTGGAACTTCATCTCGCCCGCCCGTGGTACGCGCGTCTGCGACTACTTATGTGGTGGAACCAGCCTAGCACGAAACGCATGCGCTTCGTAAGCGTTGAGTTTATGAAGATGCAGGGCACCGATAATCCCCCGACCCCATAAGTTGCGGTGGAATACGGACTGTTTTGACCCTTTAAGCAACAATTCAGTCCCTATTTCACCGCAACTCATTTGGTGCAAAGTAACCTGCCCCCCCTTGTACCAATTAGCTGGTGTGGCGCCAGCGAGGGTCGGTGAGCGTACGCGCCACGCCCAAGCCAACGGGCAGAAACGCTACGATGAGCACTGCGCGCACAAACCAGCCGAGCATATTGACTGTGTCGAAGGTGCACATGTAATACATAGAGCGATAGAGATACAGACCGGGCACCATAATGACAATCGAAGGCACCGTGAGGGCGATGCGCGGGTAGGTGAGCTTGACTTCAGCCAAGCTTGCGAGCAGCCCCGATACCAGCGCGCCGATAAACGCTGCTGCCTCGGGAGGCATTCCCGTGCTGAGGCCCAGGAAGGGAATCATCGTCGGCGCATCGACAAGGGTCAGACGCAGGGTATTGGACACGGCGCCGATCAACCCAGCTGCCGCGGCCATCTTTACCGGGCTGTTGAACATCACCGAGAAGCCGAATACGCCAACGAAGCTCATCACCACGCGCAGGAGCGTAAGAGCAAGCGGCGAAAGGCCGAGCGGCGCAAAGTCGTCCGGCGCCAGGCCAACACACTCGGCAACCATCCAACCTACGAGCGTCGCCATCACAATAATCGATACGGCATATGACAGACGTTCGATGCCGCTTCGCATGTCGAGCTTAGCGATGTCGAGGCCTGCCGTAATGAGTGGAAAGCCGGGAATCACAAAGAGCATGGCGCCGATATAGCCTTCTTGGTGCGACATTGCCCCCGGTATGACCTGGCCAAGGCCGAGCAATGCCAGCAGATACGAAACGCAAGCGAGCGCAACGCCGGTCGTCAGCGCGCTGAACTGACCAAGGCCTTGCTTGAGAATATGGGAGCGGGCAAAGTTGCCGACACCCGCGCCCACGAACGCGCAGGCCATCTCGATAGGGCCGCCGCCGAGCAAAAAAACGAAGGCGCCACAGGCGCAGGCCGCCGCAAGGCCCTGTTGCCAAGGCGCGTAATCAGGTTTTGAACTCTCAACGGTCTTGAGCATCTCGTGATACTCGTGCACCGTGAAGCGACGACCATAGGTCTCGATTTCCTTGAGGAAACTCTCCATCATCCAAATGCGATGGGTATTGACGCCCGTTGTGGGCAAGCTGACGACCTCATTAAAGCAGTGACCATCTTCGATGCAGGTGCACTCAAACGACAGAAGACTTAAGTCAACGTGGATGGTGACACCGAGTACGGCGGCAACACGATTCATGGTATCGCGCACGCGCCAGGCACCCGTTCCGCTTGCCAGCATAAGCATGCCGGTGCGGCAGATGATGGATGATTTATCGGTGAGCGGCGCATCGACGGCAAGCTCATCGCCTGCCGTCACGATCTGGTGCCAGTCAGTTTTCATATGGAGCGCGCCGGCACGAACGCCGTGGTGCATGGGGGCTCTCGAAAGCAGCGAGTTAAGGCGCGAAGGCTGTGAGGGCTCCGCCGATTCGCCCTCGTCCTCGTCGGGCTCTTCATCGACCAGATCAAAGGAATCAAGCGGCGCTGGCTCGCGACGGTCGATCAGCTCCTCGTCCTCATCATCAAAGTAGTTGAACTGATCGAGCATGTCCTCTTCGATTGCGCGCTCGCTCGCGTCGTCCATCCCGGTGCTCCCTTCCTATCGACTAACCCCCATCCTAGACAGCGACGGCTAAAGGAAACATAAAAGAGACGGCTGTCATGCGAGCCATGCGCGCAATAGCCGTTGGATAGTCGTTTAATAACGTCCCCAATGACTACCAGTAACTCGACAAGGACTGTCCCCAAGTGCCGGCAGAGACGATATGAGCAGGACATAAAAACATTGAGAGCCCCTGCTGCATGAAAGACCGCGGATTAGGCCGACAATGGTGAGTGTCTAATTCAGCCGCGGCGGCCACGCCGCATTCATGGAAGGGGCTCCCATGCTCGATACTACCACCTTCGTCGGCCTCGACGTCCACGCCCGCTCGATAAAGGCCGTCTCCCTCGACGTCATGACCGGGGAGGTACGTGCCGCGACCTTCGGCTACGACGCCGGCGCCGTCGCGGAGTGGGTGCGGTCCGTGGACCCCAGGGCCAGGTGCGTGTACGAATCCGGGGTCACGGGGTTCGACCTGCAGAAGAGGCTCTCCGGCCTCGGGATCGACTGCGTGGTCGGCGCCGTCTCGAAGATGATCAAGCCCAGCGCGGACAGGCGCAGGAAGAACGACCGCAACGACGCCGAGTTCCTCGCCCGCATGCTGTCGGTCGGCAACGTCGTCGAGGTGTGGGTCCCCGACGACGAGTGCGAGGCCGCCCGCGACCTGACCAGGGCGCTCGAGGACGCGAGGGACGACCTCTCGCGCTCGAAGCAGCGGCTCTCCAAGTTCCTGCTCAGGCACGGGCTCGTCTTCGACGAG
>DBFWDM010000179.1:0-2272 GCA_048484635.1 Collinsella sp. | reverse complement strand
CATCGCCGCCATCGCCGGATCGACAAGCTATGTGTGTCTCGTTATGAGCGGCATCATGAGCAATGTCGCCGCGCTGGTCGTATGCGTTGTCGTGACCATGGGTCTGCGCTGGCTCTCGCTGCGCTTTGACATCAAAAGCCCCACTGAGGAAGACATCGCACGCTTTTTGCACCGTAAAAAGTAGATTGCGCGGCCTCATCCTTCGAAATGCAACCGAGAGGCTCTTTTAGAGCGCCCGCACGTTGGGTACCCTGTTAGGTGCATGTCGAGCATCTGACGAAGGATTCACTATGCCCTGCAATCAATTCCCGTCGACCCAGCGCCGTAAAGCATGGGGCCGCATCACCATCCTGTTCGCGCTCATCGCGTTAGCGCTCATCGCACTTCCCACGGCGTCGTTCGCCGGCACGGACACCGCAGGCAACGTACTTGCGACCGACAATGATGCCAATTCGTCCGGCGTCGAAGGTGACCTGTACTGGGCCGGCCAGAGCCTCGATCTGGACGACGTCTCCATCGACCGCGACATTATTGCGGCGGGCGATTCGCTTTCGATTCGCGACTGCACGGTGGGCGGTGCCGTTCGCCTGGCTGCACGCACCATCGATATCGCCCAGACCACGGTTGCTGGCAGCGTAACCGTCGCGGGACAGCATGTCGTCCTCAACACCGATAGCACCGCCAGCTGCTTCTACGCAGCGGGCGAGACGGTTGCCCTGCGCGGCTCCGTCAAGTCGGCAGCGCTCGCAGGCGACACGGTGACCATCGATGGCACGGTCGATGGCGATGTTGAGGTTTGGGCCGACAAGCTCATCCTGGGCAAGAACGCCCGTATCTCCGGCACCGTGAACGCGCATGTTTCCGAGGATCCCGAGCGCGCCTCGGGAGCCGAGGTCGGCGCACTCAAGATCGACCGCACCGAGAACGAGGATACTTCCACCGTTAACGATGTCATCGGCGGTATCGTCACCGCGGCACTCTCGACCTGCTTTGTCGCTCTGCTGCTCGAGCTCGTCTTTCCGCGCGCGACCGCCAGCGCCGCCGGCATGCTCCACCAGCGCCCCATGCCCCTGTGGGTGAGCGGTCTTCTGGGCACGATTGCTATCATCCCCGCCGTCCTACTGCTGATTATCTCCATCGCCGGTCTGTCGCTTGCCGGAGCCCTCATGTGCGGTGTCATTGGCATCGCGCTGGTGTCGAGTGCCTTTGCAGGGTGCGCGATTGCACGCATGGTCGGACACAGCCAGAACCGCTACGCCATGGCAGCCGTTGGTGGCGTAATCGCAGGCGCCCTCACGGGGCTTCCCCTCGTAGGCGGCTTCATCAGCGGCGTGGCCTTTGTCTTTATGCTCGGCTACATCATCCAAATCATCTGGCACAACGCCCACCTCAAGCCGCAGCAGCCGGCTAACACGCCAGAACTCCCCACCGCTTAGCCGCCAACCATCACAAAGGGGCCAGGCACCTTTGTGATGGTACAAAGGGGTCAGGTTACTTTGCACCAACAAACGAAGCGGGGCACCCGATCGCATCGACCGGGTGCCCCGCTTTTTCATGTCTCGTGTTGATAGTCGAGGTGAACAGCTACTCCTCAGAACCGTCGTCGCGCTTACGGCTGCGGATGAGATGTGCCACACCAATGCACAGCACCGCGCCACCAGCAATCCAAGTGAAGGTCACGCCGTTGAGACCGGTCAGCGGAAGGTTGGAGCCCTTCTTGTCGATAATGGTAAAGCTGAGCTTGCCGGCCTCGGCCGTTGCGGTGCCGCCCATGACAACATCATTGCCAACATCAATGGTGGAAGTATCAAGCTTCACATTCTTACCTGTTTGATCGAACGTACTCTTGATAGTGAAAGTAACGCCATTTGCTGCAGAGTTATTGTAACCGGGCGCCGGGGTGACCTCTTTAAGGATGTAGGTGCCCTCATCAAGGCCGACAACGTTAATCTTGCCGTTTGCGTCGGTCGTCAGCTCGGCCAGTTTACCATCCGTCGTCTTGGTGCCGTTTGCCATAATAAAGGTGTCGGCATCATCACCCTGCTCTTGCAGCGTGAACACAACACCGGCGAGAGGCGGATTGTCAGTCTCTGAACCAACCTTGGTTACATCGATACCATAGGTGTAGTCGTAAGCAGGATGTTTAACCGTGGTACCGGTGGTACCGGTACCCTCGGCGTGAGGATTGTTGGAATAGGTCAACGTAACGGTATTCTCCTGGGGGTTACCCACCAAGCTGCCAAACTCCGTTTTAATCGCACCATCCTTGCCG
>DBFWDM010000178.1:0-2099 GCA_048484635.1 Collinsella sp. | reverse complement strand
GCCTCCGCGTCTGATCGCCCAGCTTGCCGAACTCGTCGGCATCAATACGGGCGTGGGCAGGCATCTTGCCGTCACCTGCGACCTGCGCAGCCAGGGCTTGTTCGATGAGCTGCTCGATGCCGTTGCCGCACTCGAGGAGCGCGAGATGAGCTGTGACATCGTGTTTCTCGAGGCCTCTGACGAGGTACTGATCCGTCGTTATAGCGAAAACCGCCGCCGCCATCCCATTGCCAAGCCGGGAGAGACTACGGCCGATGCGATTCAGCGCGAGCGCCTGCAGCTGCAGGGCGTTCGCGACCGAGCCGATATGATTATCGACACGAGCCGTCTGCGCACCTCTGCGCTGCGCAACAAGCTGCGTATGGCATTTTCCGAGTTGTCCGACCAGCAGCTCATGGACGTTCACGTGTTCTCGTTTGGCTTTAAGCACGGTATGCCCGTCGAGGCGGACATTATGATCGACGTCCGCTTCCTGCCCAATCCGTTCTACGATCCCGAGATGCGCACCATGACCGGCCTCGATAAGAAAGTCTCCGACTTTGTTCTGGACCATCCCAAGACCCAGGAGTTCTGGAAGGCCTGGACGCAGCTGCTCGATACGGTCATGCCCGGCTATATCGCGGAGGGCAAGCCGCAGCTTTCTATCGCCATCGGTTGCACGGGCGGTCAACACCGCAGCGTTGCCATCGCCGAGGCCACGGCACGTTATTTGGAAGGTGCCCAATATCACGTGAGCATTTCCCACCGCGACCTGTCGCGCGCCAACACGAAAGCATAGGCCTGCATGTCGTTTACCGCCGAGGTGCGTGACGAGCTCGCGCGCTGCGAACCCGAATGTGAATACTGCGACTTGTCGACGCTTGCCGCCCTCACGCGCGTGAGCGGTACGCTCTCGCTTACCGGCTCTGGGCGGTATCGTTTGACGGTTGCGACTGAGACGGGAGCCGTCGCGCGCACGATGATCACGCTGACGCATCGTATCCTTAAGCTCAAAACGGAGTTCACCGTCCGTAAATCTGTATTGCATAAGGTTCGAAACTACCTCATCACCTTGCCTGATCAGCCCGATTTGGATAAGGCTCTGGTGCTGCTGGGCATTCTCGACCGTAGGGGAGGGCTCGTCGCTGGTGTTCCCCGGCACATCGTTGCCCGTCCCTGCTGCAGGCTTGCCTACATTCGCGGCGCGCTCATCGCCGGCGGTTTCGTGGCCGATCCCCGCGGCGACTTTCATTTGGAGATCGCGGTGCAGGGCGAGCAGTATGCACGGGGCCTTTGCGATCTATTGGAGCAGATTGGGGTCCATGCGCGCGTTAACGCGCGGCGCGGGTCCTTTGCTGTCTACATTAAGAGTGCCGAGGAGATTGAGCATCTTTTAAAGCTGATTGGTGCCAAGCGCAGCGTTGCCGAGATCGAGGAGGCGCGCGCGGTCAAGTTGGTTAAGAACGATGTGAACCGTCGCGTGAATGCCGAGCTGGCCAATCAGACCAGAAGTGCGGGTGCCGCCCAGCATCAGCTTGCGTTGATCGATGAGCTCGAACAGCGAGGTTTGCGCGACACGCTTCCGGACGCCTTGGCGGTCTTTTGCGACCTGCGCGAGCGCTATCCCGATCTGTCGCTGCGCGATCTGGGCGAGATGGCCGACCCTCCCTTGTCGAAGTCGGCCCTCTACCATCGTGTTTTGAGGCTTGAAAAGCTCATTGAAGCAAACAGGTAGTTGAGCGAAACTGCTACTATACGGATTTAACTGCTGTTTTACTCTTTAAAACGTTTTAACGTAAATTTGATTTTCAATTTCGAGCATTCTCGTGAAATTCAAGTCAAAAAAAAGGTATATTAGGCGAGTGGTTAGTTTGTGGGCCTCAACGGCGGGCGCTGTAGCTCGCGGGGGCCTTACGAAAGGAGACACAATGGCAGTAAAGGTTGCTATTAACGGCTTCGGTCGCATCGGTCGTCTGGCTTTCCGTCAGATGTTCGGTCATGAGGGCTCCGAGATCGTCGCTATCAACGACCTCACCTCTCCCGATATGCTCGCTTACCTGCTGAAGTACGACTCCACGCAGGGCAACTACGCTCGCGATCACGAGGTCGTTGCTGGCGAG
>DBFWDM010000177.1:0-4182 GCA_048484635.1 Collinsella sp. | reverse complement strand
CCTCAAGAGCCCCTTCACCAACGCCTATGCCAAGAGCGAGGGTTCCGGCGCGAGTGCCGAGGAGCTCGGTGCTATGGGAACCGGTGCGCTGCGTAAGGCCGCCAAGGACGGCAACTACGAAGAGGGTTCGTTTTTGTGTGGACAGATTGCCGGCATGGTCAACGAGCGCCAGAGCGCACGCGAAATCGTTGACGACCTGGTCGATGGCGCCGAGCACGTCCTGAAGGGTGCGTGCGCATGGGTGGCGTAGCGTTTTTGTTTGCCGGCCAGGGTGCCCAGCACCCCGCGATGGGCGTCGACTTGATCGAGACATCGCCGGCGGCTGCCGAGGTGTTCGCCATTGCCGATGAGGTGCGCCCGGGGACGAGCGAGCAGTGCCGGAGCGCCTCCAAGGAGGAGCTCTCGCAGACCGAGAACACGCAGCCTTGCGTGTTCGTGCACGACCTGGCAGCGGCTGCCGCCCTGCGTGAGCGCGGCGTGGTACCTGCCGCCTGTGCGGGATTCTCGCTGGGCGAGGTCGCCGCGCTCACCTTTGCGGGGGCGTTCGATACGCGAGCGGGCTTTGAGCTCGTGTGCGAGCGCGCGGCGCTGATGGCCGCGGCTGCCGAGCGCCATCCGGGCGGCATGCGCGCCGTCATCAAGCTCGATGCGGCGCAAGTCGAGGGCCTGGCAAAACAGGCCGGCGAGGACTGCTGGCCAGTCAACTACAACAGCCCACAGCAGACGGTTGTGGCCGGAGCGCCCGAGGCGCTGCAGGAGCTCGACGTCCTAGTAAAAGAGGCTGGCGGCCGCGCCATGAAGGTCGCGGTGTCGGGTGCATTTCATAGCCCCTATATGGCCGAGGCGACCTGTGGCCTTGCCGCATATATTGAGGCCGGTCACGCGCCGTCCCCGTTGCTCATTCCTGTTTTGGCAAATATGACAGCGGCGCCCTATCCGGCGGATCCCCAGACGGCATCGGATGTCTTGGCCAATCAGGTGAGCCATGCCGTACGCTGGGTCGATACGCTGCATGCTCTGCAGGATCAAGGCATCGACACATTTATTGAGGTCGGCCCCGGCAAAACGCTGTCCGGCCTGGTCAAGCGTACGCTGAGCGACGTTCGCGTGTATTCGTGCGAGACGGCCGAGCAGGTCGCAGCTATTGCCGACGAGCTCGCATAGTCCACAGGGCTGTAACCCGAAAGGAATGACATGGGCAACTTGAACAATGGCGCGCTCGAGCGCAACGACTCACGTCGCGTGGCACTGGTCACGGGCGGCTCGCGGGGTATCGGCCGCGCCTGCGCTATCGGTCTGGCGGAGGATGGCTACGATATCGCCGTCGTCTATGCCGGCAGCGTCGATGCGGCGCGCGAGACGTGCGACGCCTGCGAGGCGGCTGGCGCCACGGCGCGCTCATATCAATGCGACGTGGCCGACCCCGCTGCCGTCAACGCGTGCGTGGAAGCGGTCCTCAACGACTTTGACTCCATTTGGGCGCTCGTCAACAACGCTGGCATCACCCGCGATGGCCTGCTCATGCGCATGGGCGATGACGCCTTCGATCGCGTGCTCGATGTCAACCTTAAAGGAACGTTTAACACGACGCGCGCGCTCACCAAGACCTTTATGCGCCAGCGCGGCGGCTGCGTCGTCAACATGAGCTCGGTTGTGGGCCTGATGGGCAATGCCGGGCAGGCCAACTACGCTGCCTCCAAGGCGGGCGTGATCGGCCTGACCAAGGCGGTGGCGCGCGAGCTTGCGCCCCGCGGTGTACGAGTGAACGCGGTCGCCCCCGGGTTTGTCGAGACAGATATGACGGCAAAGCTTTCGGAAAAGGTTCGTGCGGCAACCGAGGAGCAGATTCCCCTTAAGCGCATGGCGCGCCCCGAGGAAGTGGCCGGCGTGGTGCGCTTTTTGGCGAGCGATGCGGCTTCCTACATTACGGGCGAGGTTGTACGCGTTGACGGCGGAATGGCGATGTAGAAATCAGGGCCGAAGAACGGCTTGGATGAGGAGACCATGATGGAACAGAGAGTTGCAATCACCGGCATAGGTGCCGTATCGCCGCTCGGCAACACCGCGCTTGCCACCTGGGCGGCAATGTGCGCTGGCACGTGCGGCATCGGCCCGATTACGCACTTCGATACCGATGCATTTGCCGTCAAGGTGGCGGCCGAGGTCAAGGGCTTTGACGGCAACGAGTACTTTGGCAAGCGTGACGCCAAGCATCTGGACCCCTGCGTTCAGTTTGCGATGGCGGCTTCGGACGAAGCCATGCACGATGCGGGCTTTGATGTCGAAGGCGCCATCGATCGCGAGCGCCTGGGCGTCTACGTGGGCTCGGGCGTGGGCGGCATGACGACGCTCGTCGACAACGTCCATACGATTGCCGAACGTGGGCCCCGCCGCGCATCGCCCTATATGATCGCGATGATGATCCCCAACATGGCATCGGGCAATATCGCAATCCGCCACAAGGCAAAGGGCCCGACCCTGCCCGTGGTGACCGCGTGCGCAACCTCGGCCCATGCGGTGGGCGAGGCGTTCCGCGCCATCAAGCACGGCTATGCCGACGCGATCCTCGCGGGCGGCGCCGAGGCGGCCATTATCCCCGATGCCGTTGCGGGCTTTACGTCCTGCCGCGCATTGACCACCAACCCCGATCCCGCGACGGCCTGCCGTCCGTTCGATGCAGACCGCGACGGCTTTGTGATGGGCGAGGGCGCCTGCGTGCTCGTGCTCGAGAGCATGGAACATGCGCAGGCGCGCGGTGCGCACATTTATGCCGAGGTCGTGGGCTACGGCAACACCGATGATGCCTATCACATCACGAGTCCTGATCCCGAGGCTGCCGGCATTGCCCGCGCGATATCGCTGGCGGTGACCGAGGGCGACGTCAAGCCTTCCGAGGGTCTCTACATCAATGCCCACGGCACATCGACCAAGCTCAACGATTCGTCCGAGACGGCGGGCATTAAGCGTGCGCTCGGCGAGGACGCGGCGCGCGCCGCGCACGTCTCGTCGACTAAGTCGATGACCGGCCACATGATCGGTGCCACGGGCGCCATCGAGGTCATGGCCTGCGCCATGGCGCTCGAGCAGGGCGTGGTGCCGCCGACCATTAACTACCGCACGCCCGATCCCGCCTGCGATCTTGACTACACGCCCAATCGCGCAGTTCGCGCCGACCTTACCTGGGCGCTTTCGACCAACCTAGGCTTTGGCGGGCACAACGCCGCCATCGCGCTGCGTAGATATACGAGGAGCTAGAGCATGGATTCCAAAAGACTTGCCGAGATAGCCGATGTGATGGAGGACCGCGGCCTCACGCGCGTGCGCGTTGAGGAGCCCGATGGCACCGCGGTCGAACTCGAGCGCGCGAGCGCCGCACAGCCGGTTGCCGTGCCCATGCCCATGCCGAGCGCTATGGCCGCTCCAGTTGCAGCTCCCACAGTCGCGCCTGCCGCACCGGAGCCCGCCGCGCAGACACCTGCCGCCGCACCAGAGCCCAAGGGCACCGAGGTGACCGCTCCCATGGTCGGCGTTTTCTATGCTGCCCCGGCGCCGGGCGACGAGCCGTTTGTGCACGTGGGCTCTAAGGTCAAGGCCGGCGAGACGCTCTGCATCATCGAGGCCATGAAGGTTCTCAACGAGGTAACGGCAGAGGCAGACGGCGAGGTGCTCGAGATCTGCGTGGCCGACGGCGACCTCGTGGAGTTTGGCAGCTGCCTCATGAGGATCGGATAGGTGATATCCATGAACAAAGAAGAGCTTAAGGAACTGTTGCCGCATCGCGAACCGATGCTTTTGCTCGACGAGGCCGAGCTGGTGGGCGACGAGGCCCACGGCAAGATCACGATCACGGGCGACGAGTACTTTTTGCAGGGGCATTTTCCGGGAAACCCGGTGGTCCCCGGCGTGATTCAGTGCGAGATGCTCGCCCAAAACTGTTGCGTGCTGCTGATGGGCGATGAGGAGGCGCGCGGCGCGACGCCGTTCTACACGAGTCTGGACAAGGTGCGCTTTAAGCGTCCGGTGCGCCCGGGCGACACGGTTGATCTGGTGTGCTCCATCACGCGTGCGCGCGGGCCGTTCCGCTTTGCGACGGGTACTGCGAGCGTCAACGGTGAGGTTTGCTGCCGCGCCGATATGTCTTTTGCACTCATGCACGAAAGTTAAGGAAGGCTTCATGTTCGA
>DBFWDM010000176.1:0-7766 GCA_048484635.1 Collinsella sp. | reverse complement strand
TGTGATTGTGCAGATGGACGAATGCCATGTGATGAGCTCCGATGCGGGTTCGTGTTCTGACTGAACGATTTTACCCCACGGCACGGACAGCACCCGAACCTAGCCAAACCCACACGGCTCCTCTTGCAGTTGCGGTGAAATAGTTCCCGCTTGGGCCATCTGGGCCGCAATACAGGAACTATTCCACCGCAAGTTATCTGAGGGCTAGAGATTGTAGGTGACTACTTGGGGCTCGGCGGGATTGACGAAGAGAGTCGGATCGGCCTGTTCCACGCGGACGAACTTGACGGTCACGGCCTCAAAGCCCGCCTTGCGTAGAACATCAGCGTAGACGCGCGCCTGCAGGGCGTGCTTCTCCTGCAGCTGTTCCGGCGTCTCGTCCGGTGTGCCGCCCGTCTTGTAGTCGATGACCAGCGCGTGTGACGAATCCGCCGGGTTCGTCGCCAAAGCGTCGATGGCGCCCTCGGCATATGCACCGTAGCGAGCGATGTCCTCGTCCTCGCAGCCCAGCGAAAAGAACGGCACCTCAGCGCGAACGCACGGCCACGCGAGCAGGTCGGCACGGACAGCCGACTTGAGCCAGCGGTCCAGGGCAACGTCGAAGCGTTCGCGCTGCTCCGGCGTCAGACACCACAGGCGCGCCAGCGCATCGGCACGCGCGGCGGGCAGTGCATCGGCATCCATCTCGATGAGCCACTGGCAGGCAGCGTGGAACGCCGAGCCCAGCGCCATGGGGTTGCCGGCGGGCTCAACGGCGTCCACGTCTGCATCGGCCATCTCCGAGCCATCCGACTCGGCATCATCGCCGGACTCGTCCATGGGAACACGAGCCTCGGCGGCACGGTCCTCGGACTCGGCATGCAGCGCCGCTGCAATTGACGAGTAGCTGTACGAATCGCGCGCCGGATACGGGCAGATGCCCATTCGCACGCCCACCGCCTGGGGATACACGAGCTCAAACGCATCGGGCTCAGGGTCGGCAGGACCGGGAACGGCGGCGCGGGCATCTGCACCGGCGCCCTCCGGCTCCGCATCGCCGCGGACAAGCCTGCCCTCGGCATCCAGCGAAGCGTTGGCCTCAAACGCCTGCTTGCCAAAGGTAAAGTCCGCGAGCGAAATGAGCTCGTAGTCGCCCGGCTTGGAGTTGTCGAACGTCAAACGATCACTATCGAGCTGTGGCATGTCCAGAGCGTCGGTCGGCAAAATACGGCGCAGCACGTCGTAGGTCAGATCGGTCTCGACGTCGAAGGTCGGCGCCGTCACCTTGCCACGGCTCACGCCGGCATCCATCGCCAAGATCACCAGCTCGCGCGCACGCGTCATGGCGACATAGAGCAAACGAGCCCGCTCTTCGAGCGAAAGCTGCAGGTCGTCGTTGCGCAGGCGAGCAAATGCCTCAGCGGGAGAACCCGTCGCGCAGACGTCCTCCATGAGCTCCGGCGGCAGCCATAGCGACGTGCCCTTGCCCTTAAACGCATGCTCAAACTGCTTTTTAACGTCGTCGCCCTTCACAAAGGTTCCGTCGGCAAGTTTAATGCCGTCGAAGCGTGCCGGCAGTGCCACGACCTGCGCTCCGCCCTCAACGCGACCCATCTGTGCCGCGCCCGAGGACTTACGCACGCCAAAGCACTCGGCAACCGCCACGACCGGATATTCCAGACCCTTGGAGGCATGCACCGTCATGATGCGCACCGCGCCGTCGCCCTCCTCGTTGAGGGCGCCTGGGGCTTCCTTGCCCGCCAAGAAGCGGTCGAAGGCCAGCGCAATGGAGCGCGGCGAGTTACCGAACTCGGCCTCAGCCTCAGCCACGGCATCAAGCGCCTTGAGCACGTTGGCGGCAATGGCCTTGCCCTCGGGGCCGCGCTGCGCCAGACGCACGAACCAGCCCGAAGCGTTGACCACGTCGCGCGCGATCGCCGCGAACGAATCGCGACCCACACGACGAAGCGCATACCGCAGCACCTCGCGGGCGCGCGTCACGAGCGGCAAGTCTTGCAAACCCGGCACATCGGAATCACTCATGATGCCCACGTCGATATTCCGGCGCGAGGTCTCCCCCGTCTCGCTATCGAGCTTGGTCGCCAGCGCCAAAAACTCCTGGGCGCCCAGCGCAAACATCGGCGAGGCCAGCAGCGGCATAAGGCCCTGCGCCGTATCGGCCGGATTGGCGAGCGCGCAAACCAGGGCGCGCACCGTCTGCACCTCGGCAGCTTGGGCAAAGACCGAGCCGCCTGCGATAACACAGTCGAGCCCCTGGTCGCGGAAGGCCTGTGCGTAGACGTCTGCGTTGGTCATGCGGCCCAGCAGCAGCACCATGCCGCCCTGAGGCTGGCCGGCATCGGCAAGCGCGCGGAATCGCTCAGCGATCGCACGGGCCTTGGCCTGTGTGCGTTCCTGCGTACTGCCGCCGGCAACAAAGAGGGCCTGGCGACGCGAGGCATCTGCCACCAGCGTGTCCTTGCGGCCGTCGCTCGCCTCAAGGTCCAAAAAGCCCTGCATCAGGCCGCCATCATCGCCGTCGAAGACGCGTGCCACGTAACGCAGTACCTCGTCATGGCTGCGGAAGTTGCGCACGAGCTTGACGAGCTGGCCGGCGGGGGCGTCGGTCACGGCAATCGCCTCGGGCGCGGCAGACGAGCCCACCTTGCGCTCCTGGCGACGGAACACCTCGACCTCGGCGCCGCGGAAGCGATAGATTGACTGCTGCGCATCGCCCACGGTACACAGCGCGCGCTCCCCCGCGCCGGTCAGGTAACGGATCAGGTCGACCTGCATCTGGTCGGTATCCTGGAACTCGTCGATCATGACCATCTTAAAGCGGCCCTCGTATGCCGCTCGGATGGCCGGGTAGTCGCGCAGGGCCTCGTAGGCCATGCGCAGCAGGTCGTTGTTGTCGAGGGCAGACTGGCCGGCCTTCAGCGCGCGGTACTCAGCCTCTACAGAGCGGGCCAAGCCCACCAGCGCATCGAGCGCGGGACCACCGCAGGCCAGCACGATATTGATAAACGCATCGGCGGCCTCGGCCTTGAGCAGCTCGACCTGCTCCTTAGGGAATGCCTTGCTCGCGCGCGGCATGGTGCACGACATCATGAGCCGCGCCGCATCGGCCATGGTCTTGCCGCTCGCCTCGAACGCATCGATGGCGTCGAGTGCAACCTGCGCCTTCTCGGTCGCCGCCTTGCTTGCACCCAACGCCGATCGATAGGCATCGGCAAGGGCCGAGGTATCGGCCTGGCCGCGTGCCACGCACACGTCGTCCATGCCGCCCGGCAACTGGCTCGAGAGCTCCAGCAGCTCGCGCACCAGACCCTTGATGGTGGTGCCGGCACCAAACGGCCCGCCCTCGCCCGCCATGGGATACCAGGCGTAGAGAGCCTTGAGCGATGCGGCGAGCTCGGGGGCGGCATCGGGTGCCGTCGCGCGGGCCAGCACATGCTCAACAGCCTGGTCCATGAGCTCGTCGGTATCGGTGAGCACCGTGAACTCGGGGTCGATGCCCAGCTCCAACGCGTGCGCGCGCAGGATACGCAAGCACATGCCGTGAATGGTCGAGATCCACGCGTCGTCGACGGTCAGGGCCTCCTCGTCCATGCCCTCGTCGATAAGCGCACGGCGCACGCGGTCACGGATCTCGGCCGCGGCATCTTTGGTAAAGGTAATGGCGAGCACCTGGTCCAAATGCTCAACGAACGGACCGGATTCGGGCGAGAGCGCGTAGACGATGCGGCGCGTGAGGGTAAAGGTCTTGCCCGAACCGGCGCCCGCCGAGACAAACAGCGGACGGTCGAGCGTCTTGACGATCTGCAGCTGTTGCGGCATCAAAGTCGAAAGATCCATGGTCTACACGTCCCTCCTTACAAACGTTCCTTCGTGGTTATACGAGCAGCGCGCATGCGCGGCCTGAGCCGACGTCGGGTCGACGGCGGCAACGTTGCCCGCCTCGAGCTCGCGCAGGCGCTCGGCGATGCCGGCCTCCACGCGATCGAGCAGAGCGTCGAAGTCCATGCTGCCACCCTCGCCGGGGAAACCTTTCTTAAGGCCCGGGATGCGACCGTCGCCGCGCTCTTCCTCGAGTAGCTCGGCGCTCGCGGCACCTCGCAACGCCGGCTTGCCGCCCTTGGTCGAAAAGTAGAGCGCCGCGCGGGTGTCCAAATCCAGCGCCCGGCGCATGGCCTGCGCGTAGATGAGCGTTTGGGTGTGTGGCGGTAACCAGCGCGGATCGTCGATGGGCGCCGTGCCCGATTCCTCGTCGCGCACCGTAGGGTCGGCAAGCTTAAACTCCTCAACGCCCGTGCGATGCTTGTAGTCGATCACCACGGCACGATTCTCGGCGTCCACGTCCACGCGGTCGATGCGCCCGCCGAGCGGCCAGCCGGCATACTCGACCTGGAGCTCGTTGAACGCAAACTCCAGGTAGCGCGGGGCAAAGGGGGCAAGCGCCTCGGACTCGTAGGCAAGCACGCCCTCCAGCTGCGGCAAAATCTCGGCCACCTGGCGCTCCTCCACCGCAGAGAGCGGCACCAGCGGACCCTCCGTGCCTCGCTTGCCGGCGTGCTCGGCCAACGTCTCGTCAAAGACCTCGCGGAGCAGCTCCTGAGCGCGCGGCAGATTCTCGGGCGTCACGCGCTCCATGCCCTCCTGGGGCAGGCGGGCATGGAGGTGCTCCAGCACATCGTGGACAAAGTTGCCCTTCTCCATATTTCCAAAGCCCGCGTCGATGGACTGGGGCTTCACGCGATATGACACGAACCAGCACAGCGGGCACGTCGAGTACGCCTCAATCTGCGAGGCGGACGTCAGACGCGGCACGAGCGGCGCGTTCTCGCCCTCGCCATCGCGGCGACGCAGGACCAGGTACGGCACAGCCGCCTCGCTCAAATGCTGGGGAGCCTCGCATGCGACGCGCTTGCACTCGATACCCTCGCCGGCCGCTGGATCAAAATCGGCGACGATACCGCCCTCGCCCACGCACGCAACCTTGGCGGCGCCAGCGGCCTCGGCGTGCGCCCGCAGCTCGGTCCACACGGCAGCCGGATAGCACTCGCGTGCCTGGCGATCGTGCGTCACGCGGGCAAGCGCAACCGGACCGCGCGCGGCCTGCATCGCGCGGCCAAAGCGCACGCGCAGCAGGGCCGCGGGCTCAAGCGTCACACCGCTGCGATCTAACTCTGCCGTCAGCGTGGCAAGCGGGCCCTCCTCGTGCGAGAGCGGATAGCTGTCCAGGTCGACGTCGGCAAACAGCACGGCATCGTAGCTGGCGGGGCGCAGGGCCGCCGCATCGGCAAGCGACGCGAAGCGCACCTGAGCACGCGGCGCGCGGTCGACCTCGTAGGTCTCGTAATCGTATGCGGTGCTGCGCTTGTCCACCTTGGTACGAACGCCGTCGAGCACGGGCACGGTCGCCGCCTGCGACACGTCGAGCGCGCGGGCGTCGTTCATAAGGATGTCGATGGCATGTCGCAGCAGGGCGGTCTCCGCCTGGCGACGAGCCTGACCGTCAAGGCCTCCAAAGGCGCGATCGGGCAACGCCTCGACGACGGCGAGCATTGCCTTGAACGCCGTCACGGGTTTGTCGCGCCACAGCGCTTGGAACACGTCCGAGACCACGCACGGCACGTTCTTAAACCAGTTATCATCACTGGCGGCCTTGCGCGTGCCCCTGACCTGGCCCTGCACGCTCTGCAGCAGGCTCTTGACGGCCGTAGTTGTCTTGCCGCGCGACAGGCGCATGTTCTTGTCGAAGGTGCGCGCGCTGGCGGCATCGGCACCCGAAAGCGGACTGTAAATCCAGTCGGTAAGCTCCGGCGCGGGCCACCACTCGGTCTTGGAGGCGGTGCCCTCATCGGCGGCCTTCATGCGCTCGACCAGATTGGCGAGCGCCGAGAACTGCCTGCCCGCGATGGATTGGGAAAACGCCGTGAACTCGGTTGTCTCAGCAGCAATATGACGCGCCGCCAAACGGGCAGCGAGTTCACCGAACAGCTGGGGCGCCCGGGCAGACACCACGAGCACGCGCACGGGGTCCGCGGACGCCGTGACACCGCCGTCGACCGCGGCGTCCTCACGCGTTTTTACCAGCTCATCGATTGCATCCACATAGGCGTGGGCGCGGGCGTGAGGGCCGGCAACCTCTACAAAGGTGGGCTGAGCGGCGGACTTGGAGGTAGTCTGGGGCGCAGCGGCACCCTCCCCCAGCGGCGCGGCCTCAAACAGCACACCGCGGGCATCAAAGGCGGCAGCAAGTTCCTCGCGCATTGCCGCCTGCTCGCGGGCAAGCAGCACAACGACCTCTCCCCCGTTGTTTGCCACGGCGGACAGCAACTCGAGCAGGCCGTGCGTAAACGATGTGATGCCGCGCACGCATACCGCGCGGGCGCACGCCGGAAGGTTGTCGGCCAGCACCTCGGCCATAAGGTCAGACGCCTCGCAGGGCTCGACCATGTCTCGACGGTCCAAGCCGCTCGCATAGGCACTCAACAGCTCGAACACGCGAGCCTCGGCGTCGCTCTTGGGATCGGGCCGGCAAACGTCGCCGCAGCAGCGCTCGGCACCCGTTCCCGCTACGCCCGGCAGCACATCGCGGGCCATGCGCGCGAGCATGCGCACCGTGCCCTGACTGCGCGAAAGCGGCTGCAGGCCAGCATCGTCGCGACGGGCGATCATGTCCGAGAACAGCATCTGGCGCTGCATGTTGTCGACGAAGCTGCGGCCATCGCCCATAAGCTCCCACAGCGAACGAAGCCACGACGCGGGGGTTTTGTAGTCAACGCCCAGCGAGGCGCCAGCAACCGCAGCATCGTGACGGCACACGTCGAGCTCAGCAAACGAGGGCGCCAGCAATACAGCACGCCCGTGGCGGGCAACCAGGTCGGCGAGCAACGCCGTCTCGGCATCGCTCAAGTCCGTACCGGTATTGGTGGTATAGATTCGAACAGGCATGGTCCTCCACTCAAACCGTTCGCAATAATCAATGCATCCATCCTACCCGCCCACGCGGACAGATTTGCCCCACGCCAACAGATTTGATCCCTTGGGGACGGAGGAAAACGGATCAACAAGGGGTCAGTCTAACCCGGTGATACGTTTTCCTCCGTCCCCAAGGGATCAAAAAACCGCCCCCGAAGGGACGGTTCCGCGCAATTCGTTTTTGCCGCTGACCTACTCGCCATCCTCCAGTTTGATGAGGATCTTGCGATAGCCACCGTACTCGCCATTAAGCGCCTTGGACACGCGGCTCACCGTGGTGGACGAAGCGCCGGTGCGCGCCTGAACCTCAACATAGGGCTCGCCCTCATCCAGATAGCGCGCGACCTGCAGACGCTGAGAAAGATCGCAAATCTCGCGCGGCGTGCAGATATCGGTTAAAAACGCCTGGATATCGTTCTCGTCATCCAAAAGACTAAATGCGTGGACCAGCTGCTTGACATCAGGCTTGTCAAACATGTTCTCGATATTCATCGATCACCGCCAAACCCGCCATAAGGCATCGAAGTTGATACTGACATCGGGCATCGTTCGCCCGTAATATGCAATAAAACTATGCATGGGCTATTTACCCGTAGCAGTGTAGCACACCACCAAACTAAAGCGACAAGACTCTCTGCCAGCGGCACGTTTTTCAGGACGACCTTGATTATCAACTTCATCCGAACACTTCCCACATTCATCCGCACATGTGCGGATGAATGTGGGAACCCGATACCCTGAGGGCCGGATCGGCCGGCCCCGGGAGATCGGAGGACGGCATGTCCGGAAAGAAGAAAAGT
>DBFWDM010000175.1:0-3646 GCA_048484635.1 Collinsella sp. | reverse complement strand
ATCTCCTGCGCGATGATCTGATCGCCGCGGTCCGAGCGCTCAAGCTTGCCCTTAATGCGCACAAACGCATCGGACAGCTGCGCGCCGGTCTCGGGATCGACCTCGCCGTACAGGTACCCCTCGGCCTCCTTGTAGGTCTTGGGGAACACCACGACCGTGGCCTCACCTTCCATGTCCTCGAGCTGCACGATGCCCATGGGGTCGCCGTTTTTGGTCACGCGCTTGGACACGCTCGAGACCATACCGGCCCACCACAGCGCCTTGCCCTCGGGAATCTCCTGGTTGATGGTACCGCCCGTGGGGTTTTGCACCTCGTAACCGGTGTCGATCTGCGAGAACGAGAAGTCGCGCGCCTTGGCTAGCGCATACTCAAACGGGCGCAACGGGTGGTCCGAGACATAGATGCCCAGAACCTCCTTCTCCTGGCTCAGCTTAAGGTGGCGGTCCCACTCCTGGCCGTCCGGATCGGGCACGCTCACCTCAAAGCCCGAGCCCTCAACGTCGCCGAACATATCGAAGAACGACGTCTGGCCGCTCGCGCGATCCTTTTGGCGCTTCACGGCGGCATCGATGATGTTCTCGGGGTTGTTCTTATCCACAAAGTGCATCATCTGGCGACGCGGATACCCCGTGGAGTCGAAGGCGCCTGCCTTGATGAGCGATTCGATCACGCGACGGTTGGCCTGGCTCGAGTCCACGCGCTCGACAAAGTCGTGCAGCGTCTTAAACGGGCCGCCCGCCTCGCGCTCGGCGATAATCGCCTGCGCCACGCCAGTGCCCACGCCGCGGATGCCGGCCAGACCAAAGCGCACGCCCTCCTTGGTAGCCGTGAACTCGGTACCGGACTCGTTGACATCTGGCGACAGCACGGGGATGCCGTCGTGGCGGCACGCCGAGACGTAATGAACGATCTTGTCGGTCTTGCCCGTGTAGGACGTCAGAACGGCCGCCATGTACTCGTGCGGATAGTGCGCCTTGAGCCACGCCGTCTGCATAACCAGGATGGCGTAGCCGGCGGAGTGCGACTTGTTAAAGGCGTAAGACGCGAACTCGAGAACATCGTCCCAAATCTTCTGGGCGACCTCGCGCGTGTAGTTGTTCTTGATAGCACCGTTCATCCAGTGGTCGTAGGTGGTCTCGTCCGAGCCATCCTCCCAGTGGAGCACCGTCGACGTGAGCAGCTTGATCTTTTTCTTAGCCACGGGCTTACGGATACGCGAGTCCGATTCGCCCTTGGAGAAGCCGCACATCTCGACGGAGATGAGCATAACCTGCTCCTGGTAGACCATGGTGCCGTAGGTTTCGCCCAGGATGTCGTCCAGGCGGTCGTCGTAGGAGACGGCCGGCTCCTTGCCGTTCATACGGTTGATGTAGGACGAAACCATGCCGGCGCCCAGCGGTCCCGGGCGGTACAGAGCGATCAATGCCACGACGTGCTTGTACTCGGTGGGCTTCATGTTCTTGATCGTGGCCGTCATGCCGGCGGACTCGACCTGGAAGACGCCGGCGGTGTGGCCGGAGCCCATGAGCTTAAAGATCTCGGGGTCGTCAAAGGGAATCTCTTCCTCTTTGATGTCGATGCCGAAGTTCTTTTTGATGTTGGCCTTGGCCTTGGAGATAACCGTCAGCGTACGCAGACCCAGGAAGTCCATCTTGAGCAGGCCCATGTCGGCAACGGTATGGCCCTCGTACTGGGTAATCTCGACGCCGCCCTTGGTATCGAGCTTGGTGGGCACGTGCTCGTTGACGGGGTCGCGGCAAATCAGAACGGCGCACGCGTGCACGCCCTCGCCACGGGTAAGGCCCTCGATCGAGAGCGCCGTGTCGATGATGCGGCGGGCGTCGTCGTCCTTTTTATAGGCCTCGGCAAAGTCGGGGTTAAACAGATCCTCTTTGCCGGGTTGCTTTTCGAGCACCTGCTTGAGCTTGACCTTGGGGTCGCTCGAGACCATCTTGGACAGGCGCTGGCCCATGTAGACCGGGTAGTCCAGAACGCGCGCAGCGTCGTTGATGGCCTGCTTGGCCTTGATGGTCGAGTAGGTGATGACGTGGGTGACCTTCTCGGGGCCGTAGAGCTGGCGAACGTGCTCCACGACCTCGAGGCGCCGCTCATCGTCGAAGTCCATATCGATATCGGGCATCTCGGTACGCTGCGGGGAGAGGAACCTCTCAAACATCAGGCCGTTCTCGAGCGGGTCGAACGCGGTGATGTTCATGGCGTAGGCGACGATAGCGCCGGCGGCAGAACCACGGCCGGGGCCGACGCCGATGCCGTTGTCCTTGGCCCATTGCACGTACTCGGCAACGATGAGGAAGTAGGCGGCAAAGCCCTTGTCGCAGATGACCTTGTATTCGTACTCAAAGCGCTCTTTGATGTTGACTCCGCCGATCTCGCGCGTGGCCCAGTCGTCACCGTAGTGCTGGCGCAGGCCCTTCTCGCACTCGCGGCGGAACTGGCTCTCGTGCGTCTCGCCGGGATCGAGCAACGGGAAGCGCGGCAGGATGATGGAGTCCCAGTCGAGCTCCACGTAGCACTTGTCGGCAATCTCGAGCGTGTTGTCGCAGGCCTCGGGGCAATACGGGAACATCGCCCGCATCTCCTCCTCGGTCTTCATGTAAAACTCCGAGCCGGTCATGCGCATGCGGTTGGGGTCGTCGACTTTGGCGTTCATGCCGATGCACATGATGACGTCCTGCACGGGCGCGTCCTCGCGGCGCAGGTAGTGGAAGTCGTTGGTCGCGATGACCTTGACGCCCACCTGTTTGGCGATGTCGATGAGCGTGCGGTCCATCTGCTCGTCGGTCAGACCGTTGTCGGTGGTGATGCCGTGTTCCTGGATCTCGATGTAGAAGTCGCCGGGGTCGAAGGTGTCGCGGAAGGTCTCGGCCCACTTGATGGCGCCTTCCATGTCACCGCGGTCGATGTATTTGGGGATGATGCCGGCGATACAGGCGCTGGTGCAGATCATGCCCTTGGCGTGGCGGCGCAGGTTGTCGAGCGTCACACGGGGCTTGTAGTAAAAGCCCTGTACGGCGGCCTCGGAGACCGTCTGCATCAGGTTGACGTAGCCCTCCTGGTCCTTGGCCAGAAGGATCATGTGGTAGAGCTCGGGCTTGTGGTCGCGGGCGAGCGTCTCGTCCGGCGTAAAGTAGACCTCGCAGCCAAAGATGGGTTTGATGACCAGGGGCGGCTTGAGCTCGTCGATGTTGCCCTTCTCGTCCCACATGGCCATGTCCTTCACATACTGGGCATGCTCGCGCGGGTTTTCCTCGGGATCGGGCTCCACCAGCTCGTCGCGGCGGTCCTTTTCCAAGAAGGCCTTGTCGTGGCTCCAGGTTTTGTACTCGGGCGTGTTGTGGTTGACGGCGTCGCAGGCCAGCGCCAGGTCGGGCACGCCGTACATGTAGCCGTGGTCGGTGATGGCCACGGCGGGCATGCCCAGCTCAACGGCACGGTTGACCATATCCTGGATACGGGTTGCGCCGTCGAGCATGGAGAAAACAGTGTGATTGTGCAGATGGACGAATGCCATGTGATGAGCTCCGATGCGGGTTCGTGTTCTGACTGAACGATTTTACCCCACGGCACGGACAGCACCCGAACCTAGCCAAACCCACACGGCTCCTCTTGCAGTTGCGGTGAAAT
>DBFWDM010000174.1:0-2589 GCA_048484635.1 Collinsella sp. | reverse complement strand
ATCGGCAGCTTTTTGGTCTTGGTCTTGACCACCGTGTGCTTGTTCACGACCTGCGCACCGCCCAGCGGCTTTCCGGTCTGCGTGTCGTAGGCCTGCACGTAGGGAATGTTGCTACCGGCAGGCGTCGACTCCACCTGCACGCGCGGCTGCTGCTGGGTCTCGCCGGCGTTGCCCGCATCCTGGGGATGCCGGGAATCGTTCTCGCTCATAGCTGCGATCCTTTCGTCAAATAACCAAAGGCCCGCCAAACATGTGGCGGGCCATCATTGTTCACGTTGAGTTGTACCCCAATATGCGGGCGTACGTGTATGAGAATACAATCTTTTAGGAAGGCTTAAGTTCTGTTGCAGATTCGAGAGGAACCCGCACCTGCGTCGAAACCACCACAAAGGTGCCTGTCCCCTTTGTGGTGGAAAGCTAGTCCTTAAACAGATAGCCCACGCCGCGGACGGTGGTGATATGTGCCGCAATCTGCGGGCCCACCTTGGAGCGGATGCGTCGAATGTGCACGTCGACGGTGCGCGTGCCGCCGCAGTACTCAAAGCCCCACACGCGGTGCAGCAGCACCTCGCGGCTGTAGGCACGGTTGGGATGCGTCGCCAAAAAGCTCAGCAGCGAGTACTCCATCAGCGTCAGGTCGATGGGCTCGTTATCGAGCGTCACCTGGTAGGTAGCCAGGTTAATCTCGAGGTTGTCGATGTTGAGCACATCGTCGGCGGCGACGGTCTCCTCCTCGCCCATCAGGCGCTGCGCACGAGCCTTAAGCTCGTTGGATGTCGCCGTGGGGCATACAAAGTCGGCATGCGCGTGATTGGGCAGGCGCAAGGTACCGAGCGCCTCGTCGTCGACGATCACCAACATGGGGACGCCGCCGCGATCGTCAAGCCATTTGGCAATCTGATCGATGCGGTCGCTGCGGATGCCATCGGAATCGAGGATCAGCAGGTCAAAGTCGTGCGCCGCAGTCGGCGAATCGGGGGTTGCCAGGCTCACCTCGACACCCAGGGTGGTCGTCAAGCTGCGGGCAAACTCGTGGAAGCGCGTCGTGCGCGCCATGAACAGGGCACTCTTTTCGGACATATCGGCCTCCAAGGAAATGAGCTCAATCGTACTGGAACGAGTCAGCGCGATTAGGAGTTCGCCAGGTAGTGCTTGATCTCCCACTCGGTGATCGTGGACTCAAACTTATGCCACTCGTCGCGCTTCTTTTTGAGGAAGAAGCTGTGGATGTGCTCGCCGAGGGCATCCTTCATAAACTGCGAGTCCTCAAACACGTCGAGCGCCTCTTTGAGCGAACGCGGCAGCGGCGTGTAGCCGGCCTCGACCATCTGACGGTCGGTAAGCTTGAGCGTCTCGGCCGTGGCCTCGGGCGGGAGCTCCAGCTTGCGCTCGATGCCGTCCAGACCAGCCGCCAGCGTGACGGCGTTGACCAGGTACGGGTTGGCCATGGGGTCGGGGCTGCGAAGCTCGATGCGCGTGGACAGCTGCTTGCCGGGCTTGTAAACCGGAATGCGGACCATGCTCGCGCGGTTGCGCAGGCCCCACGTGGCGTACTGCGGCACGGAGTCGCCGCCTGTGGTGATGCGCTTGTACGAGTTGACCGTTGGGTTGGTGATGGCGCTGATCTCGCGGGCATGCGCCAGAATGCCGGCCATATAGTGCTTGGCGACGTCGGAGAGGTGGTACTTCTCGTCGTCCTCGCCCCAAAAGACGTTGTTGCCGTCGTGGTCGAATAGCGACTGGCACAGGAACATAGCGCTGCCGTCCTCGCCCGCCAACGGCTTGGGCATAAAGGAGGCGTGGCAACCGCTCTCGTAGGCCTGCTGCTTAATGATGAGTTTGGCCGTGGTGATGGCGTCGGACATGCTCAGGGCCTCGGCATGGCGCAGGCTCATACCGTGCTGCGAGCGGCCGGCGGCGTGGAAGGTGTACTCCACGGGCACGGACATCTTCTCGAGCGTGAGGACCGTGTTGCGGCGCAGGTCGCGGGCGGCATCGCTCACCGAAAGATCGAAGTAGCCCACGTTGTCGAGCGGCTCGGGGGTGTGCTCGTCGGGGAAGTAGTAATACTCCAGCTCGGCGCCCACGTTGAGCAGATAGCCGGCCTTCTCGGCCTTGCGGAACATGCGGCGCAGGGCATCGCGCGGGTCGCCGGCAAAGGGCTTGCAATCGGGAGTGCACACGTCGCAAAACACGCGGGCGACGCCGTTGTGACTCGGGCGCCACGGCAGGATCTGGAAGGTCGAAGCATCGGGAAACGCCAGCATGTCGGCTTCCTCGGGCGTGGCAAAACCCTCGATGGCGGAGCCGTCAAAGCCAATACCCTCCTCAAAAGCGACCTCGAGGTCCTCGGGGCTAATGGCAAAGTTCTTGAGGCAGCCGAGAATGTCGACAAACCACAGACGCACAAAGCGGATGTCACGCTGCTCTACGGAGCGGAGTACGTAATCGATGTTCTGCTGGTTCATGTCGCTCCCCTTTCTTTCGGGCGGGTTTCGACTGGTCTATATCGCAGATACTATCGCAGAAAAATGTTTCCGCAGGGTTAAAGCGTATCAAGCGCTCAAAAAACGTGCGCGAACAGGCAGT
>DBFWDM010000173.1:0-3034 GCA_048484635.1 Collinsella sp. | reverse complement strand
GCCAGCCTTAGCCTCAGTCACGAGATGTTTTGCGATCGCATGTGCAGTGTTCTTTGCGTCAAAGCGCTGCGAATATGCCTCGATGAGCATAGGCAGGTTGACACCGGTGACGATAGCCCAGGAATCGTGGCCCTCGATGAGCCCGCTGATCTGGTTGAACGGCGTGCCGCCCCACAGATCAACGAGGAAGAGCACCTGCTCCTGGTCCTCGAAGGAAGCGACTGCTTCCTCGACCTTGGCACGGAAATCGTCGGGGCCCATGCTCGGCTCGAGCGAGACCACGGCAACAGACGGTTGATCGCCAAAGACCATCGAGCCCGTCTGCTTGATTCCAGCTGCCAAGTCCCCGTGGCTAGCAAGAACAATACTTACCATCACATAACCTCCTTTTTGTCTACGTATTTCCTACACGACATGAAAGGAGTATAGCTGTTTGGTTTGTGGAATTATAGCTAAATCCGCAAAAGGTTGGATTATTTGTTTAAACGTCTAGGTTTGTTACAAGTTGATTACGTTACTGCTTTTTGACTCATTACACGACAAGGCGTCGCTCATCAAGCCATGCATTTTACAGATACAAGCAGGCTGTTCATTAATATCGATTTTAGGCAAGCGCGAATGCGCTTGTACTGCCGCTATTTTGTTTAAACAGACATGGCTTGACTATTTTCGTGACTTATGGTCTATGAAACCACTCAAAATAGTTGCGGTGGAATAGTTCTTGTTTAAGAGCCAGAAGGCTGGATTTAGGAACTATTTCACCGCAACTTATAGGGAATCCTAGGCGATGTGGAGTGGGTTGGCGGCGTCGACGGCATCGGGGGCGTCGGAGAGGCCGTCAGGAGCAGCGTCTGCCGGATCCTCTTCGGGGGTCTCGATCTGTTTGATCATGACCTCTTGGCCCTGCAGCAGGTATGTCTCGCCGCTACCGCAATGGGGACAGGTCTTGCCGTGCTCGACCGTCGCGTAGTCGCGGCCACATGCCTCGCAATGCGTCACAGCCTCGACGGGCTCCACAACAAGCTCCGCGCCCTGCGCGATAGGCTTTTTATCTGCTGCCCAGCGCCAAGCGTCGAGCAGCAAGTCGGGAACGACGCCCGAGACCTCGCCCAACAGCAACGTTACGCTCGAAACGCGACGCACGCCATGAGCGCGCGCTACATTCTCGACATCGCGAATGATGTGGTAAACGATCCCCAATTCATGCACTTTTTCTTCCGCCGTTCCCGTTATGGCTACTTACTTGCGACCGAACTTAATCTTGATGGCGCGCTTGAGCGCGTACTTGCCCAGGCTTGGGAGCTTTTGCTCGTATTTGACCATCGTGGAGCACTCGGGGCGGTCGCGATCCAGATGGATGGCGTCGAACGCGCACTTGGTGGTGCACAGGCCGCAGCCGATGCACTTGTTGGGGTCGACGATCGAGGCACCGCAACCCAGGCAACGGGCGGTCTCGGCGCGCACCTGCTCTTCGGTAAAGGTCTCGACGTACTCGCTAAAGGGCGCAGCCTTCTCGCGGTCGCGGTTAACATGCGCCACCTCGCGGCTCGCGTTGTCATAGCTCTCGATCACGACATCGTCGCGGTCGAGCGCGGTGTAGCGGCGCTGGTTGCGGCCGATGGTGAGCGTGGAGCCCGGCTGCACAAAGCGATGGATGGACACGGCGGCCTCGTGGCCGGCGGCGATGGCATCGATGGCGAAGCTGGGGCCAGTATAGACATCGCCGCCCACAAAGATGTCGGGCTCAGCGGTCTGATAGGTCTGGGGGTCGGCAAGGGCACCCTGGCCGCGGCCAAGCTCCACCTTGGAGCCAGCCAGCAGGTCGCCCCACACAATGGACTGGCCAATCGACATGACCACACGATCGGCATCGACACGGCGCAGATCGTTCTCGTCGTACTCGGGCGCAAAACGGCCCTCGTCGTCAAAGACACGCGTGCAGCGCTTGAAGGTGATACCGCACACACGGCCGGACTCGTCCAGGTGAACCTCCTTGGGACCCCAGCCGCAGCTGATGTGAGCGCCGTCCTCAACGGCCTCGCGACGCTCTTCCTCGCTGGCGGGCATCTGGGCCTCGCTCTCCAGGCAGAACATCTCAACATGCTCGGAGCCCAGACGGCAGGCGTTGCGGGCCACGTCGATAGCCACGTTGCCGCCGCCCACTACGATGGTGCGGCCGGGTAGCGCGTCGATCTTGCCGCTGTTGACCTCGCGCAAGAAGTCGACGGCCACGGTCACGTCCTCGGCATCCTCGCCCGGAATACCGGCAAGGCGGCCGCCCTGGCAGCCGATGGCAACATAAAAGGCCTTAAAACCCTGCTCGCGCAGCTCATCGAGCGTCACATCGCGACCGACCTCCACGCCATAGCGGAACTCGGCACCCATCAGGCGAATGATCTCGACCTCGGCCTCGATAACGTCCTTCTCCAGCTTAAAGCTGGGAATACCGTAGGTGAGCATGCCGCCCGGACGCTCGTTCTTCTCGAACACGACGGGCTTATAGCCCTTCTCGGCCAGATAAAAAGCGCAGGACAGACCGGCCGGGCCGGCACCGATGATGGCGATCTTCTGGTCGAAGCCGCCGGCACGCGTCGGCGTCACCACGGGCGGGACATAGCGGGTCGCGGCGTCCAGATCGCGCTGGGCGATAAACTTCTTGACCTCGTCGATGGCCACGGCGGCGTCCACACGGCCACGGGTGCAGGCATCCTCACAGCGGCGGTTGCACACACGGCCGCAGATAGCGGGCAGCGGGTTCTCGCGCTTGATGAGCGCCAGCGCCTCGTCATAGCGGCCCTGCGCCGCGAGCTTTAAGTAGCCCTGGACGGCAACGTGCGCGGGGCAAGCCGTCTTGCAGGGCGCGGTGCCGGACTCGTGCGTCTCGATACGGTTATCGTTGCGGTAGTTGGGCGACCACTTGGTGTGGTCCCACTTGGTGGCATCGGGCAGCTCCTGGCGCGGATACTCGGGCACCTGTCCGCCGGCCTTTTTGCTGCAGAGCTTCTGGCCGAGCTTGGCGGCACCGGCCGGGCAC
>DBFWDM010000172.1:0-8324 GCA_048484635.1 Collinsella sp. | reverse complement strand
GATGCCGTAGTAGTCCACGTGCTTGATGAAGGCCAGCAGGGTCAAAAGGACGACCTGCAGGATAGTGAAGTTGACCATGATCCCTCCTTAGATGAGGTCGGCGACGGAGACGGGCTTGTCGGCGGGCACGAACTGTGCCGTAACCTTGACGCCGCGGGCGATGAGCGCCTTGTAGCTCTGGACGTTCTCGGCGGAGGCATAGGCGCGCTGGGTGAGCTGGACGCCGCCCTCCTTGACAAGAGAGCCGCCGACGATCAGCGACGGGAACTCGACGCCCGACTCGGCCAGGTGAAGCATCGTCTCGGGCTCCTTCGCGATGACGAAGACCTTCTCGCGGTCGTACTTGCCCGCCGCGAAGTTCTTGAGCGCGGTCTCCTCGGAGATGATCGAGACGGCCATGCCCGCGGGGCGCGCCATCCTCATAGTGGACTTCAGGACCTCGTCGCCGGCGACCTTGTCGTCGATGACCATGACTCGGGTCGCGCCCGACACCGGGGCCCACTGCGTCACGATGATGCCGTGAAGCAGGCGATTGTCGATTCGTGCCATAACAACACTCATGTTTGCTCCTATCAAATGAAGATTTACGTTCGGTACTGCCTCGGCGCTATCCGGATTCGCGCCGGGCAAGGGGTTATCGGATTATTGAGGACGCGCGGTCAGCTCGCGGCGGCGCGGGGAAGGTCACTCGTCGAGCAGGAGGTCCGAGGAGCCGAGGCGCTCTTCTCGCGCCGGGGCGGCGCTCACGCTTATGTAGTCGAAGACATATGCGATCTCGCTTACGGGAACCTCAACGCGATAGCGCGTCGAGATGCTCGAGAAGCTCTGCCTGAAGGACTCGATGAAATCGGCGCGTTCCTCCTCGAAGCGGTCCTGGCCAACGTAGGTCTCAATGGGGTTTCTGGTAACAAGGCGCTCGACGAGACAGCAGAGGTGGACGTAGAGCCCAATGATGGCGTTGCTGCCGATCTTCTCGCCTGTCCTGCGCTGAAGCTCGTGCACGGCGCTCTCGATCTCGTGGAATAGCCGCTCCGGGTCGAGGATGGTGATGGAGCGGATGACGTTCTGCAGCGTCATGTTCGAGAGCAGCTTCTCGTGGAAAGAAGAGAGCTCGGAAGCGTCAAGCCACCTGCCGAACACGGCATCGACCTTAGAGGCGGACGCCGTCGACATGATGTCCTCGAGGGCGACGAAGGGGACGGAGGCGACCCCGGGGTCTCCCGTGCCGATGACGGCGCAGACGCGGTGCTCGGAGAAAACGGCGTCGTTCGACCCGTTCGCGACGAGCTGCTTGAAGGGCCTCGTGAGCAGGCGCGCGCCTATGGTGCGCGGGAGGCTCTGCGAGACGAGCTGGCGTATCCTTTCCGCGGCGTCGACCCCGGACTCGGAGCAGAAGACGATGGCGTCCTCACGGTTGACGCGCTCGATCACCTTGCAGTGCGTCACGCACGCGGCGGTCGCGTCGCCAAGAACCTCGGCGATGGACTTGCCGCCGAGCAGCCCGACCCCGATCTCGAGCGCAAGACCGGTAGAGACGTTGTTCACCACGCCGATAGTGGAGTCGGTAACGTTCTCAAGGGCCTTATAGGCCTCCTCCAAGGAGCCCATGTCGACGAGGAACACGACCCCGGTGCAGTAGGAATGGCGGTCGACGAGGCGCTGGAGCGGACCGACGATGTCCTTCAGCTGCTGGTCGTAGGGCATGTCGACCGCCTCGTACACATGCATGCCGAGCATACGGTTCGCTGCGTCGGCGATGCTCGTCGCCGTTGAGTAGCCGTGGGACAAGATGACGCAGAGCGTCCGAAGGGCCTTCGCATCGCGAGACTCCGATGCGCCGCACAGCGTCAGAAGCGTCTTCGTGAAGTGATCGAGCGAGATTCCCAGTGCCCCTTCCACGTCTGCGGCGACCTGATCGGAGACACTCGAGGCAAACGGCAATTCGGAGGTCACGGCACCGAGGAGATGGGAGATTTGCTCCGCACAGGCAGACTTTCGCTTAGCCAGGCCGATGCCCGGCCACAACTGCAGGCAAATCTCCTGGGCCAGTAGAAAAGCAACCTTCCTCGAAAGCTCGATGCCATAAGAAGAGCCTGCGTCGGCAAGGACCGCGCCCACGACGCGCTCGAAGGCGCGCGACCTCGAGGAGGCGACGCCGTGGTCGAAGATCAAGTGATCCTCAACGCCGCGCACAGCGGAGACAGCTTGCGAGACGAGCTCGGAGACAGAAAGCTCCCCGGCGCAGAATCGCTCATCGAGGGAGCACAGGGCATCGAGCGCCTGCTCGACCGGCCCTGTGCTCTCGGCGGCATCCAGAGACGCGTCGATCAGAACGCCATCGTCGGGCTGTTGATCGATCTGCGCGGAGGAGAGGAGCCCACTGGGAAGAAGATACGGGCGAACGACGACGTAGTCGCCCTCGCGATTGAGGAACGCTTTGGCGCAGCAGTTCGTCACGCAGGCGCGCAAGCCGGCGATGTTATCGGAAAAGTCCGCGTTCACGAGGCAACGGTATGCGCCGCGGCTGATCTTCACATCAGAACCGATTCGGCACCCCTCGCTGCGCAGGAAGCTCAAGATGAGATCCTCGCGCTCCTCGGGGGTCCGCTCCTTGAGTGAGGGGACGCGGGCACAGATGGGCATTTTGCTGTAGGCCGAGGAAACCTTCAGGTCATCGGCAGAAAGCGTCGTCGAAAGAACGAGGCGAGCGCGCGGCGCATCCTGGGAGGCATCGAGTCCGAGGGCCGTCGCAAGGCAGTGCTCCATCGCAGAGGGAGAGAGTGCCTCGATGCCGTTGACAAAAACCACACCCCCGCGCGATTTCGCGATCGACTCGTCAAGAAGCCCGTTGAACGAGGCGGCGTCCGGGACCCCGGCGCAGTCGATGCGCACATAGGAGGAGTCGCGGGACAGCAAGCCCTGGTTCTTGCCGTACTCGTACACAAGGCGAGAAAGGAAAGACTTACCGACACCCACGCCGCCGCTCAAGAGGATGGGTAGGCCAAACGGAGGGTACTGAACCGCAGCCTTGCACTGCTCGACAACGGAGCTGAGGCTCAGGTCGAAGCCCACGGCACGCGCGAAGTCGCGGTGATCGGCGATTCCCGTCGCCTGGATGAGGTCGGCGAGCGAGGCGTACTCGCTTGCAGAGAGCTTTACCTGAAAACGCTTCTGGAACGCGCGGCGATGAAAATAACGGACAGGCCTGCCCGCCACCTTAACCACAAGGCCGGCGCGAACAAGGTCGTTGAGGTACTGGCTCGCCAGGCTCCTGGAGATGATGAGCGTCTCGGCGATGTCGGAGGTGGACAGACGGACAAGGTCATCGAGCGAGACGGCAGAGGTGAGGGCCTCGAGATGCTCGAGAATCCTGTCCCTCATGTCGACGGGTTTCTTTGCCAAGCTGTCCTGTGTGGTCTTGTCCATGACTTCTTACCTCCTCGTACAAGGAGTATAAGGGGAGAACAGAGAACGGAAGGGGGCGCGTGGGGGAATCAACAGCTCCGAGGAAAAGTCCACCACTTGAGGGACAGAAAACAACGGTCATTGAACATTCAGGGCCGACGCTCAACACTTCGGCTCGACACTTCGCTTTGGAAAGGGCCCTGCGCGATGGTGCAGCCCTCCATCTCGCAGCACAGGTCGCCGAAGGTCGCGAGGATGCGTTCCTTCTGTTCCGTGGGCGAGACGGCTCGGTGGGCAAGGTCCTCTCAAAAGGGGTCGTCCGACGCCGCAAGACCTCGATGACCGACTACCGCCTCGAGCAAGTGGCGGATTACCTCTGCACCATCGAACTTGCCTTGGTCAAGTGCGAGGCCAAGGAGAACGGTGAGACGTACAACAAGTTCTTCGGAGGTATAGGCTCTTTCAAGAGGAACTGGCTCAAGCAAGCCCGCAGCAAACGGATATAGCTGGTCTCGCGGTTTCGCAAGGAACGGTCAGTTCTCCTCTGGCGAGGAACCCCGGGCGACGTGCTTCGAGCAGCGGAAGCTGAAGCGCAAGCAGAAGCAGCGCGGGCATTGATCGGTGCCGACATGGGCCCAGACGTGAACAGTGCTACATCCCCTGTTCACGGGGCGCGAAACCGCAAAGGTTGCACAGAGGTTGCAAAATAAGAAGCCCCCGACCTGTTTTCGCAGGTCAGAGGCTTGAAATCAACGAATATCGTTTATTCCCACTCGATGGTCGCGGGCGGCTTGGACGTGATGTCGTAGCACACGCGGTTGGCGCCAGGGACCTCGGCGACGATGCGGCCGGAGATGCGGGCCAGCACGTCGTAGGGCAGCTTGGCCCAGTCGGCGGTCATGGCATCGCTGGACTCGACGGCGCGCAGGATGATCGGGCGCTGGTAGGTACGCTCGTCGCCCATAACGCCGACGGACTTAATGTCGGGCAGGACCGCAAAGTACTGCCAGCAGCTGTGCTCGGAGTTGCGCTCGCCGGTCTGCTCAAACAGACGCTGGTTGTAGGCGTCGAGCTCCTCGCGCACGATAGCGTCGGCGTTCTTGAGAATCTCGAGCTTCTCCTTGTCGACCGCGCCGATGATGCGGATGGCCAGACCCGGGCCCGGGAAGGGCTGACGGAACACGATATGACCCGGCAGGCCGAGCGCCAGACCAAGTGCGCGGACCTCGTCCTTAAAGAAGTGATCGAGCGGCTCGATGAGGTCGAAGTGCACGCCCTCGGGGAACGGGATTAGGTTGTGATGGCTCTTGATGGTGGCCGTCTTGCCGCCCGTCTTGCGAGCGCCGGACTCGATGATGTCGGGGTAGATGGTGCCCTGGGCCAGGTACTTGACCGGCTTGCCGTCGGTCTCGAGCTGCTGCGCCACGGCGAAGAACTCTTTCCAGAACTGCGTACCGATGATGCGGCGCTTCTCCTCGGGCTCGGTCACGCCGGCCAGAAGCTCGGCATAACGGTCCTCGGCGTGGACGTGGATAAAGTCGACGTCAAACTGCTTGGTGAAGACCTCCTCCACCTGCTCGGGCTCGCCCTTGCGCAGCAGACCGTGGTTGATGAACACGCAGGTCATCTGCTTGCCCACGGCGCGAGCGCCCAGCGCAGCCACGACGGAGGAGTCGACGCCACCGGACAGGGCCAGAATCACGCGGTCGTCGCCGACCTTCTCGCGGAACTCGGCCGTCATGGTCTCGACCAGGTTGTCCATGCTCCAGTTGGGCTCCAGGCCGCAGATCTCAAACAGGAAGTTGCTCAGCAGCTGCTGACCGTACTCGGAGTGCTTGACCTCGGGGTGGAACTGAGTGGTGAAAATCTTGCGCTCGACGCACTCCATGGCGGCAACCGGGCACACGTCGGTGCTGGCGGTAACGGTAAAGCCCTCGGGCACCTCGGAAACGGCGTCGCGGTGGCTCATCCACACGGTCTGCTCCATAGGCGTGGAGTTAAAGAGCTTGGCGCCGGCCGTGCGCGTGATGGTGGCGCGGCCGTACTCGCCCACCTCGGAGTGGCCGACCTTGCCGCCGAGCGTCACGGCCGTGATCTGATGGCCGTAGCAAAAGCCCAGGACGGGAAGGCCCAGGTCAAAGATGGCGGGATCGATAGACGGAGCGTCCTCGGCATACACGGAAGCCGGGCCGCCGGAAAGGATGAGCGCAGAGGCGTTCATCTCGCGAATCTCGTCGGCCGAGATGTCGCAGGGGACGATCTCGGAATACACGTTGAGGTCGCGGACGCGACGGGCAATGAGCTGACCGTACTGCGCACCAAAGTCGAGTACGAGGACCTTTGCGGAAGCCTTTTGATCCATGGTTCCCCCTCTTGTTGGCGGGGAGCCGGTGCCCACCCGCGTGAATGAACGAAAATAACCTCCATAGTGTACACGTTATATGGGGTTTCTCGCCCCTCGCAGCCATCAGCGCACGGCAAACGCACGACCTGGGCCCCTATTTGACGGCAATTGAAGTGTTTTCAAACGTTACAGATGATGTAATACGTTTGAACATTGGACGCCCTGTGCCACAATACTGCCGAACGACTCCGCCTCTGCGGCGGCAAATACGATAGGAATACCAGCATGAAGCGCATCCTTCTCATCGCCACGGGCGGCACCATCGCATCGACCGAGGACGGCAACGGCCTCTCCCCCGCCCTGACCGGTGAGGAGCTCGCCCAGAGCGTCCCCGAGATCTCGGGGCTCTGCGAGCTCGACGTCGTGCAGCCCATGAACATCGACAGCACCAACATGCGCCCGAGCGACTGGATGCGTATCCGCGACGTCATTGTCGAGGGTTATGCCGACCACGACGGCTTCGTGATTCTGCACGGCACTGACACCATGAGCTACACCGCGGCAGCGCTTTCCTACCTGATTCAGGACAGCCCCAAGCCCATCGTGCTCACCGGCTCGCAAAAGCCCATGGGCAACCCCTTTACCGACGCCAAACTCAACCTGTACCAGAGCCTGCTCTATGCGCTCGACGAGCATTCGCACGACGTCTCGATCGTGTTTGGCGGCGTCGCCATTGCCGGCACGCGCGCCCGCAAACAGCGCACCATGAGCTTTAATGCGTTCATTAGCGTCAACTATCCGCCCATTGCCTACATCCGCAACGACCACATCGTGCGCAACGGGCTCCACGGCACTCGTCAGGGCGAAAACCCGGTGCGTTTCTACGACAGCATCGATCCGCGCGTATTTGTACTCAAGCTTACGCCCGGCGTAAACCCGGGCATCCTCGACGCCCTTGCCGATAGCTACGACGCCGTGATTCTGGAGACCTTTGGCATTGGCGGTATCCCCGAGTTTGGTGAGTCGGACGAGTCGTTTCAAGAGGCAATTTTCCGCTGGGTCGATTCGGGCCGTACCGTCGTTATGACTACGCAGGTCCCCGAAGAGGGTCTCGATCTGGGCGTTTATGAGGTCGGCCGTGCTTACGCCGATCATCCGGGCATTCTGCGCGGCGACGACATGACCACCGAGACGCTCGTGGCCAAAACCATGTGGGCGCTCGGCCAGTCACGTGATGCCGCCGAGATCCAGCGCCTGTTCTACAGCCAAGTCAACCACGATCGCATCCCGATGGCGTAGCCAGGCATCGGCCGGTATCCCCTACTCAATGCCTTCAAGAAGCTCTGACACCGTCATGCCGAGTGCGGGCGCGATCTTAAATAGAACCTTGAGCGTGAAATTTGCCGTCCCACCTTCGATTCGGTCGAGGTAGGGTCGGCTGATTCCCGTTGCCACACAAAAATCAACCTTGGAGATACCAAGGTCTCTGCGTGTCTCTTCGACCCGCCTGCCAAGAATCTGTTTCGCACGTTCGTCCATGCAGCCGAGTTTGAAATGGAGCCGAACATAAACGTAAACTATAGTTTACGTTTTGCCGAATACACAGGAGTTTTCTATGTCGGGTTCTTCGGTCCGCATGTACCGAGCCACGCTTCGCACAAACAGCGCACCGCCCAAGCTCGTCGTCGTTGAAGCAGAATGCCTTTCGCCCGATGAGCGCACAGCATTTGCATTGCTATCAAGTCGCGTCGCCGCCATTCTGGTCCCTTGCCCGGCGCAAGGTGAACTTGCCATCCAATGCCAAGCGCACAGCTGCTCGCTCAATCAGGCTGCCGTAATCGCAACCAGTCAACGTGGCCTGCCCCTTCTCCTGGAAGCCGGTATCGCACTTGCCCTTCGCGGCGCCGGATACGAAAACGAGGCCGCCGCCGACATGGTCTTTAAACCACGATCGAGCGGCGGCCTCGCAGCAGCCATTGAATATGCGTGCAGGCTCGTTGCCTAAAAGGACAAGCTAGAAACCAAAGCCAAAACCCGTTCCAGTAATCGCCGAATACATAAAGTAGACGTTGATTACATTGAGGAACACGCCCGTGATGCAGCCGTTACGCAGGTAGCGCTCGCACGCAAGGCGTGCCATCACAGCGGAGTCCTCGTTGTTTTTTGCCTGGCGTCCCGCCGTAAAGTACGTCGCCACGCTCAGCAGCAGGTTGAGCACCGGCAGTGCCAGCAGCTCGTAGCTCTTACCCCAGCGCGTCACCTCGCCGGCGGCGTTAAACTTTGTTGCCACCTCGGGGCCAATGTTGGGGATAACACACGCTGCAACCACCAGCGGAATCACCGCAAGTACGAGCAGCGCAATACCCATGTAGCCAGCTTTTTTGCCATATTTAAACATGCGCGTCGTCCTTACACGTTAAAGCGGAAGTGCACGACGTCGCCATCGGCCATGACATAGTCCTTGCCCTCAATACGCAGCTTGCCGGCGGCCTTGGCGCCCTGCTCGCCGCCGAGCTCGATGTAGTCGTCATAGCCAATGACCTCGGCCTTAATAAAGCCGCGCTCAAAGTCGGTG
>DBFWDM010000171.1:0-11431 GCA_048484635.1 Collinsella sp. | reverse complement strand
GCTTGGCACCGAGTCCGAGAATCTGCTCGATCCGGGCGACACCCCGCTCGACAACCTGCAGTTCATCGTCTTCCTCACCGCGGTGATCGAGGCCGTCGATAACTATCAGGAGCTCCTGCGTGCCTCCGTTGCCTCGGCCGGTAACGACCATCGTCTGGGCGCCAACGAGGCTCCTCCGGCGATTATGTCCATCTTCCTGGGCGACCAGCTTACCGAGGTCGTCGAGAAGATCATCGATGGCAAGGCTTCCGTCCATGCTACGCGCGGCGTGCTCGACTTGGGAGCCGATACTCTGCCCAAGCTGATGCAGGACAACACCGACCGCAACCGCACCTCCCCGTTTGCCTTCACTGGCAACAAGTTTGAGTTCCGTGCCTGCGGCTCCGAGCAGAACGTCTCCGACTCCAACCTGGTGCTCGATGCCGCCGTGGCCAAGTCGCTCAAGTCCTTCGCCGACGCGCTTGAGGGTACGCCCGAGGATGAGTTCCAGGACGCTGCGCTCGAGTACTGCAAGAAGGTCCTGACCGACCACCAGCGCATCCTGTTCTCCGGTGACGGCTACTCCGATGAGTGGCCCGTCGAGGCCGAGAAGCGCGGCCTTGCCAACAACAAGACCACGGCCGACGCCCTGCCCGCCTTTGTTTCCGATAAGGCCATCGCACTCTTTGAGGAGACGGGTGTCCTGACCAAGGCCGAGGCCCAGTGCCGCTACGACTGCAAGCTCGAGAAGTACAACAAGCTCATGAACATCGAGGCCACCACGATGGTTCGCGAGGCGCGTCGTACCTATCGCCCGGTCATTACCGCCTATGCCACCAAGGTCGCTAAGGGCCTTGAGACTATTCGTGCCGCCGGTGCTGAGGCCGCCATGCAGTGCGAGCAGAACACGCTCAACAAGCTCTGCAACGGTATCACTGCCATCAACGACTCCATCAAGGCACTCGACGTCGTGCATCAGAAGGCCGAGGCTCTCGATGGCCAGGAGCAGGCCAACGTGTACGCGCACGAGGTCGTTCCCGCTATGGATGCGCTGCGTGCCGCCGTGGACGCAATGGAGGAGATCGTGGCCGCTGACTACTGGCCGGTCCCGACCTACGACGACATTCTGTTCTATGTGTAGAACGTAACTGACATATCGTCACGGTATTGAGCCGGGGTCCGCATCATGCGGGCCCCGGTTTTTGTTTGCGAAGGACGCTTTGAAGCCCGTTTTGCTACCGAATTGGTAACGGGCTCCTCAGATTCTGTGGTGCCCCCAGCGGGATGTCCGCGTGCGGCTGGCGCCGCCCGCTTTCGCTGCGTCGCTCCGCTCCTTGCGTGCTGCGCTGGAAAACGCTTGCGCGTTTCCTCAGCTCCGCACCCTGTCGGGTTCGAATCCCGGCGTTGGGGAAGAAAAAAGCCCGTCACCGAATTGGTAACGGGCTTCAGATTTCAAATGGTGCCCCCAGCGGGATTCGAACCCGCGATATCCACCTTGAAAGGGTGGCGTCCTTGGCCGCTAGACGATGGGGACAGCGGGAAAGAGTATAGCAGACTTTTTTAGCCGTTCACATATCGTTGGCAAACTGAAAAACCACCACAAAGGTGCCTGTCCCCTTTTTGGTGGTTGGGGCGTTAGGGGAGGAGCTTCATGGCGGCGTCGTGGGCGGCGTGCTCGTAGGTGTCGTCGAGGGGTTTGAGCGGCAGCAGGGCGGCGGCCTGTGCATCGCCACGCCGCTCGAGGGCGTGCGCGATCAGCCAGTCAGCGAGCTCGGGGTTCTTGGGCAGTGCCGGTCCGTGCAGGTACGTGCCGATGACGCCCTTGTAGATGAGGCCCTCAAGGCCATCATCGCCGTTGTTGCCGGTGCCCGTGACGATGGACGTTCCGAGCGGCGTGGCATCGGCGTCCAAAAGCGTGCGACCGCCATGGTTCTCGAATCCCACAAAGGGCTCGGGTGCCAGGTCGGTCCTGACGGCGACGTTGCCGATCAGGCGATCGGAGCCGCGTACGGTTTCGGCGGCAATGACCCCCAGACCCTCGATGCGATCCTCGCCCATATAGTACGAACGGCCGAGCAGCTGATAGCTGCCACAGATGGCAAGCAGCGAGCCGCCGTCTTCAACATAGGCCGCGACCTTGTCTTTTTGGGCGAGCAGCTCGTGTGCCACGGCTAGCTGGTCGCGGTCGGAGCCGCCACCCATCATGACGATATCGGCATCGGTCAAATCAAGCGTTTCGCCCATACGGACCTCGTCTACACGCGCGGGAATGCCACGCCAGGCGCAACGGCGCTCGAGCGCGATAACATTGCCGCCGTCGCCGTAGAGGTTAAGGGCATCGGGATACAGGTAGACGATGCGCAGCGGGCGCGAAAGCTCGACTGGTGCGATGCCGACAGGAAGAGCGCTGCCGTCGGCACGGGCTACGGCGCGCCCGGCAACAGCGTCGGAAGTGGCGCCCTTCAGTCCGTCGAGCTCCTTGACCAGCGGCGGGAAGGCCGTGTAGTTGGCGACGGCGTAGAAGGTGTCATCGGCGGCCTCGTCTGCCACGGCGCCAATTGCCTGCGCGACGTCCGAGATAATCGCGGCATCGATACCGGCGTTCTTGAGGCGCACCTGCATGTCGTGCGCGCGCGTGCCTCCGGCAAAGGCGACAAGACCCGGCGTGTCGGCGATGCGCTCAAAGTCGACGTCGTAGATCCACGATACATCGTGGCCGTCGGCATCGTTGTCGTTGAGGAAGAAAGCGCAGAGTCTGCCGCCTGCCGTCTTAATGGACTGGATTTGTCGATCGAAGCCTACGGGATTCTTAGCTAGGTTGGCCTCGACGGTGCGGCCGGCGATATCCCAGCGGCCCATGCGTCCGCCGGCGGGCACATAGGCATCGAGCGTAGGCTGTAGAAGCGCCGTATCCACGCCCAACTCGTGCGCGGCAAAGAAGGCGGCGGCAACGTTGTAGACCATGTACAGGCCGTTGTAGCGTGTGGCGATGTGTGCGTCCGCCGCGTCGGGCGCAGATCCAAAGACCAGGTCAAAGCCGTAGCCGTCGCAGCCGAGCTCCACGCCCGTCACGCGACAGACAAGCGCAGGGCGGGCCCAGCCGCACGAGGGGCAATGGTAGGCGCCGAGCTGACCGTATTGCACGTAGTCGTACTCCAACGGGGCGTTGCACTGTGAGCAAAAGCGCGAGTCGCTAATACGGTCAGACTCGGTGTCGGTGGCGCCATCGATGCCAAAGGCAATACTCGCGTTGGGAACGCGCGCGGCAATCGAGGCGCACAGCGGGTCGTCGGCGTTGTAGATGAGCGTCGTTGCCGGCGAAAGCTCCAACGCGTGGGCGATGACCTCCTGGGTGTGATCGATCTCGCCATAGCGATCTAGCTGGTCGCGGAACAGGTTGAGCAGCACAAAGTACGTCGGCTTGAGCTTGGGCAGGACGCGCACGGTGTAGAGCTCATCGCATTCAAAAACGCCCACGCGCTTGCCGCTGTCAGTGTGCTTAAGGCCACTGCGGGCCTCGAGCAGAGCACCCACCACACCGGGCTCCATATTGTTGCCGGCACGGTTGCACACCACGGCGGCACCGCTGGCGGCAACGGCGTCGGCGATGAGGTTGGAGGTGGTGGTCTTGCCATTAGTACCGGTAATCACCACGCTGCGGTCGACCAGGCTCGCGAGGTCGCTTAGCAGCTCGGGGTCGATCTTCATGGCGATGCGGCCGGGAAGTACGCCACCCTGGCGTTTGAGGATAGAGCGCAGTCCCCAGCGGGCGATATCGCTCGAGGTGCAGGCGAGAGATGAGCGGAGGTTCATGAAGCCGTTCCTAACATAGATGACATGGTCGGGTCGAGTGCGTCACTAAAAACCGTAGCGGCGCGCAAATTCCTGAGCAAGCTGCGACACGTCTTCGCAGGCATTGGCCCAGGGGGCAAAGTCCGGAGTGTCCGAGATAATACCGTCCGCTTCCCAAACGGCCTGGTGCGAAAGATCCCAGGGATCGTGTGGCTCGGGCCGGCAGGGAAGGTACGGTGTCTGGTACATGGGGTTCAGTAAGAAGAACGCACCGCCTTCGCAACGGTTGGCAAACTCACGCAGCGCGCGTGTCGCCGGGCGCATCTTGTTTGTTTTGAACAGCAGAATCGTGCGGGCGAGCAGATACCAAGGAGAGTTCTCGAGCGCGTCAGCCCCGATCTCTTCCTCGAGCTGGTGGGCCAGGGCAAAAAAGCCGTCCTGGTCTTCCAGGCGAGCGAGGGCGAGCAACACGGTGCCTGCGGCTCGGGTGGGGTAGCCTTCCGCCTTAAGGACGCGGCGGGCGTAGTTGGCGGCAGCACGGTAGCGGGCGCTCGCCATGCACAGCTGCGAGATGGCCTCGAGCGTGTGAAGCCACCCGATAAGAGCCGGCTCGCTCACGGTAAGGTCTGCTGCGGTGACACCATCGGCCAAAACATTATTGGCCCAGTAGTGCGAGGCTTCCATGTCGAACCCGGGCACGCTTTGCTGCAGGTAATCGGCCGTGGTCGCCTCGAGCTTCATCAGATCGCCCAGGCAGGCGTCGACGGGCGTGTCCGCCAAAATGATGGCGAGCAGCTGGGCATCGAGGACATGCGCATCGACGCGGACGATCTTGAGCAGCTCATCACGCATATCGTCGAACAGGCGGTTGCGCGTCTGCTCAAACTCCTCGTCGCTGCCCATGTCCTCGATGCGATGGAGCTCGTCGAGCAGGTGGCGATGAACACCGGCGTAGGACAGCAGTGCCTGGGCATGCTCGGTCTGCGCATACTTATGAGGGTTGACGTTCACGTCGTTATGGACAAGCTCGCGTGCTGCATCGGTGAGTTCGGGGTGCGACGCAAGGTAGGCGCGCTCCAGGTAGGCGGGGATGTAGACGCTCGGATCCATTAGAGGTCTCCTCCCTTAAACGGCAGGCCCTGCTCGGCCGCCCGCAGGATGCGCTCGTCGATCTGGGAACGCACGATATCGTTGGTGGCGACCCAGGCGGCAAAGCTGGCGTTGTCGGGAGCGCCCAGGCCCTCCTGCAGCACCGGCGTTGCCTCGGACAGCGCAAGGACGAGCTCGTCGGTGGAGCCCACACCTACGTTGACGCGAGCATAGACACCATCGGGAAACTCGGTTTGGAAGTAGAGTGCTTCGGCCGCGTGCGGGCATGAGCGCACAAGGATACGCAGGTAGTGCTCGGCGCCCTCGTAGTCCAGCTCGCGCCAGGCAGCGCTCATCAGCGCGATGAGCGTCCACGGGTCCAAGTCGCGCTCCGCATCTTTGGGACGACGGCGCAGCGGCGTGTTGGCGAGATAGGGGACGGAGTGGGCAGAGCGAAATCGCTTGAGCTCCTCGGCGGGGTATTCGAGCTTTGCCATAGCGAGCATCGCGGTGTGGCGGACACCAGCGGGGTCGTTGGGCGCAAAGTCCAAGCTGCGATTCGCGGCTTGGAGCGACATGCGGTAGCGTCCGCTAATGAGCGCGCGCGATGCCAAGGCGGCAAGCCAGCGCAGGTAGGGGCGGCGCATAAGGTCGCCAGCGGCCTCACGCTCGTAGGGGTCCTGCGCCGAGGCGATTTTGAGCGCCAGGTCATGCTCGACTTCATCGCGCTTGGATGCCAAGTACTGTACGTATTCCTCGTTGGAGCTGGCGGTGAGGGCGGTCAGCATGCGCTGGGCATCCCAGTTGGCCGGGTCGAGCGCGGCTGCCTCGCGGAGCATGTTCTCGGCAGCTGCCTCTTCTTGCTCTGCCTGGGTATCGTCAGGGATAAAGGGAATGCGGTAGTCGACAGCCTCGACCACCTTGGCAATGAGGTGCCCGGCGCGGTCGCGGTCGTGCACGATGAGCGGTGCGGGGTTGCGGGTGAATTGTTCCATCAGACGCTCTACGGCGGCACCGTCGGTGAGCGGGATATTGTCGCGGCGCAAGGCCTCAAGAACGAGGCGATGGCAATCCTCTTGAATGGGATCGAATGCCATGGGGCCTCCTTTGCTGCGGTTAGGGTTCAAATGTTTCTATATAAAGTTCTAGTTTACCCGCATGTGGCACACCGGGGGTGCCGCACTTGGACTTGCACCTTTGCACCACGAAGACGGATGTCGCACAAATGTCGGCACCTTGGACGACCGAGTGGTATCACGGTGCCGCAAACGGTCGATTTTTGGCGGCGAACGGTGCATATTTTGGAGGGGCACGGTCCTGCCCGGGATATGTAGTCAACCTTGATAAAACGTTTGCCCAGCTTGGGAGTATGAATGCCGCACAAGGGTCTTCAGGGATAGAAAAAACGTTTCATCATTGGCGGCTTTAGGTGAATAACCGACCAACCAGAACGGTAAAATAGTGTTTGTCTGAGCGTTGAGACGTTTAGACATCGCGCATTGTCATCGCCGGCAACGCGCAAACCGGTCCTAACGGAGCCAATTGGGTGCTCCGTTATATACGCAAGTCTAAGAGGGGCTTGTTTAGGAGGCACAGTATGGGACGTTTTACCAATCCTCGCGATCTGTACTTTGGTGAGGGCGCTCGCCACGAGGTGAAGAACCTCAAGGGTAAGAAGGCCATCATCGTTTCTGGCGGCAGCTCTATGCGCCGCGGCGGGTTCCTGCAGGACGTTGAGGCCGACCTCAAAGAGGCCGGCATGGAGGTCAAGCTGTTCGAGGGCGTCGAGTCCGATCCCTCCATCGAGACCGTCATGAAGGGCGCAGCCGCTATGCGCGACTTCGAGCCCGACTGGATCGTTGCTATCGGCGGCGGTTCGCCCATCGATGCCGCTAAGGCCATGTGGGTCTTCTACGAGTATCCCGAGGAGTCCTTCGACAACATTATCCAGCCGTTCAGCTTCCCCGAGCTGCGTCAGAAGGCTCACTTCTGCGCCATTTCCTCTACCTCCGGCACTGCTACCGAGGTCACCGCATTCTCCGTCATCACGGATTACGAAAAGGGCATCAAGTACCCGCTGGCCGACTTCAACATCACCCCTGATGTCGCCATCGTCGACCCCGAGCTCACCTACACCATGCCCGCCAAGCTGTGCGCTCACACCGGCATGGATGCTCTGACCCACTGCATGGAGGCCTACGTTTCCACCTGCGCCTCTATGTTCACCGACGCCAACGCTCTGCACGGCATCCGCGAGATCGTCGAGTGGCTGCCCAAGTCCTATGCTGGCGACCATGAGGCCCGTCAGCACATGCACGAGGCTCAGTGCATCGCCGGTATCGCCTTCTCCTCGGGCCTGCTCGGCATCGTTCACTCCATGGCTCACAAGACCGGTGCTGCCTTCGAGAACGGCCACATCATCCACGGTGCCGCTAACGCCATGTACCTGGGCAAGGTCATCCAGTGGAACTCCAAGGATCCCCGTGCTGCCGAGCGTTACGCTTACGTGGCCAAGGAGATCCTGCACCTTCCCGGCGAGACCAACGAGGAGCTCATCGCTGCGCTCGTCCAGAAGATCCGCGACCTCAACGACCAGCTCAACATTCCGCAGTCCATCAAGGATTACGCGAATGGTGGCGTGAAGGTCGACGCCGAGAACCCGCAGATGGTTTCCGAGGAGGAGTTCCTCGCCAAGCTGCCCGAGATCGCCGCGAACGCCGAGCAGGACGCCTGCACGCCCGAGAACCCGCGTGAGACCAAGGCTGCCGACTTCGAGAAGATCCTCAAGGCCTGCTACTACGACACCGACATCGATTTCTAATCGACTCTCGCTGTCTTGCAAGGGGTCTCGCGCTCAATGCGCGGGGCCCTTTTTGCTATGGTGCAAAGGGGTCAGGTTACTTTGCACCAATCGTTGTTTGATGAAGGGCGGATTCTCGTATGGCGCTTCCTATGGTTTACGGCGGTCCCGGCCGGTATGTTCAGGGGCCGGGTGAGCTCTCGCGTCAGGGCAGGTATTTGTCATGGTTGGGATGCGCTGCCTATGTCTTGTTTGACCAGGGCACCGAGGATCGGCTGTGCAGGCAGATCGTCGATGGATTTCTGGACGACGATCTGAGTGAGCCGTTCTTTAAGATTTATGACGGTCCGTGTACGGAAGGGGCCGTTGTCGAAATGGCTAAGGAAGCCCAGGCTGAGTATTGCGACATGGTGGTGGGTATTGGCGGCGGCAAGATGCTCGATATCGCCAAGGCCGTTGCGTTTTATGCCGAGTTGCCGTTGTGCGTATGTCCCACGGCGGCGTCGATGGACGGTCCGTGCAGCGCGATTTCGGTGCTGTATCACGAGGACGGGTCGTTCGACCGCTACCTGATGCTCGAGAAGAATCCAGACTTGGTCGTGGTCGATACCAACGTGGTCGCGGCGGCCCCGCTGCGTATGACGGTCGCTGGTATGGGCGATGCGCTGGCAACGTACTTCGAGGCACGTTCGTGCGCCGCGGCGCATGGCGCCAACGAGCACGGTGGCACGCCGGGGCACTTGGCCCTGGTTGCTGCTCGGGCCTGCTATGACACGCTCATGGAGTGCGGCGTCGCTGCCAAGCGCGATCTCAAAAAGGGACGTATATCGCCGGCGGTTGAGCGCCTGATCGAGTGCAATATTCTGCTCTCGGGTGTTGGCTTTGAGAGCGGTGGCCTAGCGCTTGCCCATGCCATCGCCAACGGCCTGACGATTCTGCCCGAGTGCAAGGCCATGCATGGTGAGGCCGTGGCATTTGGCCTGGTGGTGCAGCTGCGCCTGGAGCGTGCGCCCGAGCTTGATCAGGTGCTCGAGTTTTGCCAGCGCGTCGGTCTGCCGACGACGCTCGAGGAGCTGGGCCTTGACGAGATTTCCGATGCCGATCTGCAGGGTGTTGCAAATGCGGTCTTTAGAAACGAGCGCAATATGGCCAACGAGCAGGCCAAGGTGACCAAACAAAAACTCGTGCAGCTCATGTGCGAGGCATAGCTTGGCACTTGATTGACCTTGTGCAATCGAGGCGGCGATAGGCCATGGGCTATTTGCCGCAAAGATGCTCCGCGTGTAATTTGCCCGAGGCGTGGGCCGATAGCGTATCATTATCTCTTGCTTGTTTGCACTGCTCAGGGAGGGGCCGCGCATGGCGCAGGAACACGATCTGTTTGATGACATTATCGAGATCAGCAAGGGTTTCGACTTTCTTAAAAACCCGCTTGGCGGCGTGACCGATGCACTCGATCCATCGGCGCCGCAGTGGAATCCTGCCGACTACAAGGAGCGCCCGCGCGGCAACACCATTCCGTGCTTGACCTGCAAAAACGAAAAGAGCGGCTGCACCGCGTGCATGGACGTGTGCCCGGTCAACGCTATCGAGGTCGAGGAAGACTCCATCGAGATCCTCGACTCCTGTCGCAAGTGCGGCCTGTGCGCCGCTACTTGCCCGACGGAGGCGATCATCTCTCCGCGCCTTGCACCCAAAAACGTCTACGACGACATTGTCTCGGCGGCTACGAGCCACGAGACCGCCTACGTTACCTGCACGCGTGCCCTTAAGCGCATGCCGCGCGAAAACGAAGTCGTCGTTGCCTGCGTGGGCGATATTACGGCGGAGACCTGGTTCTCGGTACTGGCCGACTATCCCAACGTGAGTGTGTACCTGCCGTTGGGCGTGTGCGATAAATGCCGCAACACCGGCGGTGAGGACATTCTTGGCGAGGCGATTGCGAAGGCCGAAGAGTGGTCTGGCACGGGTATGGGCCTAGAGGTCGACCCCAAGAGCCTCAAGTGCCATAAGCGCCGCGAGTACGAGCGCAAGGAGTACATGGAAAAGATTGCCCGCACCACGGGCCTAACGGTGACCAAGCTCAATCCGGCGACGGCGGCGCTGGCCTCGGTGACGCAAAAGCTCAAGGCTCATCGCCATCAGATTACCCAGCTCGAGCGTACGCTCAACACCATGTGCGGCACCACGACGACCAAGCGTCGACGTTCGCTCACGCACGGGCGGCAGCTGGTGCTCTCGACACTGCAGAACCATCCCGAGCTTGCCCAGAATATGCAGGTGAGCACGCCGGAGTGCGATTTTGAAAAGTGCACGTCGTGCGGCGAGTGCGTCAACGTGTGTCCCACGTTTGCCTGTGATCTGGTGGGAAGCGGCCGCTTTGCGTTGGAGTCCACGTATTGCCTAGGTTGCGGAGCCTGCGTCAAGGTGTGCCCCGAGCATGCGCTCAAGCTGGTCGAGCACGATGCGTCCAATCTGGTCGTTGTCGACCCCGAGGCCGAGGAAAAGGCCGCTCAGAAGGCCAAGGCCCACGAAGAGGCCCAGAAGGCCAAGGCCGAGGCAAAGGCCAAGCTTGACAAGATGCTCGATCAGGTGGAGAAGCTCGCGGACTAGTCAGCGAGCTCTATCTCTGCTTCATTTGCGCCGCCGTGGTGTCCGGATTCGCCCGGATGCTGCGGCGGCGCTATACTTATACGGTTTGAAGTACCTGTACCAAAAGGAGCTGTCGTGTCCCTTTCCATCGGTATCGTGGGCCTGCCCAACGTGGGCAAGTCGACGCTGTTCACCGCGCTTACCAAAAAGACCGGCCTTGCCGCCAACTACCCGTTTGCCACGATCGACCCCAACGTGGGTATCGTTGACGTGCCCGATAGCCGCCTGCAAAAGCTCGCCGACATTGTCAACCCGGGCCGCATTGTGCCGGCGACGGTCGAGTTCGTCGACATCGCAGGTCTGGTGAAGGGCGCTAACGAGGGCGAGGGCCTGGGCAACCAGTTCCTGGCCAACATTCGCGAGACCGACGCCATCTGCGAGGTCGTGCGCTACTTTAAGGACCCCAACGTCATGCGTGAGGTGGGCCGCACGGGCGAGTTCGTCGATCCCGCCGGCGATGCCGACACCATCATGACCGAGCTCATCCTGGCCGACATGGGCACGCTCGAGAAGCAGCTGCCCAAGCTCGAGAAGGAGGCCAAGCGCGACAAGGAGCTCATGCCCAAGTTTGAGGTCGCCAAGCGCCTGCTTGCCTGGCTCAACGAGGGCAAGCGCGCCGCATCCATGGAGATGACCGACGAGGAGCGTGCCGCCGCCAAGGGTCTGTTCCTGCTCACCATGAAGCCCATCCTGTATGTGGCCAACGTGGACGAGGATATGCTCAACGACGATCTGGCGCCCATCGACGGCGTCAAGCCGCTGCCTATCTGCGCCAAGATCGAGGCCGAGCTTTCCGAGCTCGATCCCGAGGACGCTGCCGACTACCTGGAGAGCCTGGGCCTGGAGCAGCCCGGCCTGGACGTGCTCGCGCAGGCCGCCTACAAGCTGCTCGGCCTGCAGTCGTTCTTTACGGCTGGTGAGATGGAGGTCAAGGCCTGGACGGTGCGTCAGGGCGCGACCGCCCCGCAGGCCGCCGGTGTCATCCACACCGACTTTGAGCGCGGCTTTATTAAGGCCGAGGTCATTGGCTATGACGACTACATCGAGCTCGGCGGCGAGCAGGGCGCCAAGGCCGCCGGCAAGCTGCGTATTGAGGGCAAGGACTATGTCATGGCCGAT
>DBFWDM010000170.1:0-1682 GCA_048484635.1 Collinsella sp. | reverse complement strand
TTTACCGAAAACTCGTTTATTTTAGCGATTTTAGATGAGAGGGGTTTCCTCACCTGCAGGTTCAGGGTCGCTCCACATAAAACCATCGCCGGCGCCCATGCCCTCATACAGCACATATGCCGAAAAACCGCTCTCGAGCGTGGTTTCGAAGAAGCTCACGAGCAGAGCATCGTGATAGCCGCCGTCAATCTCGACGCAGCCGGTGTAGCCGATGGCATAGCGAGCGATACGGCCCAGGCCCTCGTCCTTAAGACCCATCTTGTGCTCGGAGATAAAGTTGGTGGCCGCCTCGAGGCACGCCTCTTCGCCGTCCTCGTCGAGCGCCGCCAGATAACGGTTGGAAGCGGCGTCCTCAATTGCCACGACCACGCCAGGGTTTTCACCGGCGGCAAGGTCGTCCAAGAACGCGCCGATCAGATCGCACACCATGGCGTCGAGCTCGGCGGAGACGTTACCGGCGTCCTGCATATCCTGTGCCATCTTTAGACCTTCCCATCGAGTCTGGCGTCGTTACAGTTCTTGTGCCTCAGCAGCGATCTTAGCGGCAGCGTCGCGGGCGCGCATCATATCCATCGCGCGCTTGTCGAGTACCTTGATCTGACTGGTCAGCATGACCGCATCGACCACGCCCCAGATCATAAGGCCCGTAGAGATCGAAAACCCAAGCGCACCAACTGTACCACGAAGGCGCGAACAGATTGCCGCGACAAGGGCGGAGACGACAACCATCTTGATAAACGAGCCGCGGCGTTCGCGAAGCGTGCGGGCCTGCGTCACATAGGCAATGCGAGCCGCCTCAGAAGCCTCCGAGCGCATCTGGGCCTCGCGCGCAATGGTCGCCGCCTCAGCCGACATACCGCCGGCCATCAGCGAACGCTCCGCAGCCTGGACGCCCCGCATTTAGAAGTCATCGGGGGAGAGCGTATGGACGAACTCGTCGAACTTCTCGAACTCTTGCTCGTCGTCGACTTCCTCGGCATGGGCAGAAACGGTGCCCAGGCGATTCATGATGTCGTCTTCAACGAACATGGGGGCATTACTGCGTACGGCGAGGGCGATGGCGTCGCTCGGACGCGCATCGATCTTATGCTCGTTGCCATCGGCCAACACGACAACCGTCGCGTAAAACACGGGCGGCTCGGCGCGAACGATTTCGATGCGTTCGAGCTTGGCACCCAGGGCACCAACAGTATCGAGCAACAGGTCATGGGTAATCGGGCGCTCGGCGCGACCGCTATCGATGCCGCGGCTGATGGCAGCAGCTTCAAACGAACCAGTCTGAATGGAAAGGGAACGCAGTGGCGCGGGCGAGTCCGATTTGCTGCAGCGCTCGCGAAGCACGATAAGCGATGGCACGGGACCGGCGGCCATGACGATGGTCTCTATGTCGACACGAACCATGGAACACCTCCGGTACGTAGCGGTTAACACGCGGCAGTCCGCCGCATTGAATAGCTATACTACCCAAACTTTCGCACAGCACACAAAACCAAAATGAGATTTATCGCAGACAAGAAAAAAGCCCCGAGGCAATGCCCCAGGGCTCTTCACAGTTTTGATGGTGGACCTGACAAGATTCGAACTTGTGACCTCCCGGTTATCAGCCGGACGCTCTAACCAACTGAGCTACAGGTCCATCATGGTGGAGGTTAGGGGGATCGAACCCCTGACCTCAGGCTTGC
>DBFWDM010000169.1:0-1877 GCA_048484635.1 Collinsella sp. | reverse complement strand
AGCCTTTGTTGCCGCGTTTAACGAGAACATCATTAACGTGGCGCTGCACGACATTATGGCGGCCTTTTCGGTGAGTGCCACCACGGCGCAGTGGCTCGTTTCGGGCTACATGATCGTGACGTCGATCTTTACGGCTATCATGGCCTTCCTGTCCGGTCGTTTCTCGACGCGCAAGCTGCTGTTTTTCGCATGCGGATGCATGGTCGCCGGCGAAGTCCTGTGCCTGGTCGCTCCGTCGTTTAGCGTTTTGCTGCCAAGCCGTATTTTGCAGGCTACAGGATCGGGCATCTTGTTTCCGCTCATGATGAACGTGGTGCTGTCTTGCGCCCCGCGCGAGAAGCTCGGTTTGTATCTGAGCCTGGGCGGTGCCTGCATTACGCTGGGGCCGGCGTTTGGGCCCGTGATCAGCGGTCTAATGTGCACGTTGTTTGGCTGGAGGGCGGTGTTCGTAGTGCCGCTGGTGGGCGGCATTGTGGTCGCTGCGGCGGGCGTAAAGCTTGTTCAGAATGTCGGAGAGCGTTCGAACACTACGCTTGATATTCTGTCGGTGGTTTTGCTCGCTGCCGGTATTACGGCATTTGTATATTCCGTAGGCGAGTTCTCGACCAATCTGATTGCCGGCATCGCGACGCTCTTCGCCGCCATTGTGCTGCTCGGCCTGTTTGCGGCCCGCCAGCTCAAGCTCGAGCATCCGGTGCTTAACGTGCGTCCCATGGCGAGCGTTCGTTTTTGGCCTGCGTGCTCGCTTGTGGTGGTATCGATGATGACGACGTTCTCGATGAGCGTTTTGTTGCCGCTCTATTTTGAGGGCGCATACGGCATGACCGCACTTGTTGCGGGCTTGCTCATTTTGCCGGCGATTGCCTGCAATGCTGTGACCTCGATTGTGGGCGGACGCGTGATGGACGCCCGTGGCGCATGGCCGCTGCTGCCGGTCGGCTTTGCCCTGATTGCTGTGGGGCAGACTGCAATCTCGATGACGGCCGCAAGCATGAACATCGGCCTCGTCGCGGCGCTGACCGTTGTGGTGTATGCCGGAGTCGGTTTGGTGCTGAGCCCCTCGCAAACGGCCGGCTTGGAGACGCTGCCTGTCGCTGAGCATCCTCACGGAACAGCATTGCTCAACACGTGGAACATGATTGCCGCATCGTTTGGCCCGTCGCTGTTTATCGGCCTGCTATCGAGTTCTGCGGCGACTGCCGGCGTCGTTGGCGTTGCGACCGACGTTGCCCAGGCGATTGGATTTGCGGCAGCCGTGCGTGTGGCGGCTGTAATTGCCGTGGTCGGATTTGTGGTATCGGTTGTGTACGCTCGTCGCGAGTCGCACATGTCGCATTAATGTGTGCACATAGATTCTGCAGCTAGATTAGCGGGCGACACCATAAACTAATGGACGTTTTGCCGAGAGGCATGAATGTTTAAAGCGCAAAGAGTGCGCGACGGGCCCCGCGAATGGGGCGATGATGCCCGAGAGGGCCAAGAAGGAGTCTCATGTCTGAGAACGAAGAGATCATGAACGAGACCGAGAACGAGACCATGGCTGCCGAGGTTGAGGCAGTCGAGACCGTGGAGACCGAAGCTGCCGAGGTTGAGGCTGCTGCCGAGGTTTCCGCCGAGGAGGAGGCCGAGGTTGTCGAGGCCGCCGTTGATTACGATGACGAAGAGCTGATGGACAAGATGCAGAAGGCCGCCCGCCTGCTGCGTAGCCGTCGCTTTGCTATTTCCAAGGAGGAGGAGGCCAAGGCCGAGCGCATGGCGAACATCGAGCGCGCCATCAAGCTTCTTGACCTCAAGCCCAAGATGGAGCAGAAGGAAATGTCCGACCTGCTGGGCATGCGCCTTCGTGAGCTCGATGGCCTGATGGCCGAGGCCGAGGC
>DBFWDM010000168.1:0-1991 GCA_048484635.1 Collinsella sp. | reverse complement strand
AAGTCGTCCTTATAGCCCATGCCGTTCTCGGTGATGTAGATCTTCTTGTAGTTGGGGTAATCGTTCTTAATGCGAAGCAGCAGGTCGTAGAGGCCCTCGGGATAGATGATCCAGTCCCAATCGGTGGTGGGTACGCCTTCGCGCACGCATGACTCGCCCACGCCCTTGAGGAACCAGCGAGAGGAGCCCTTGTCGCCGGTACCATTGTGGTTGATGTCGTTTTCGCCCTCGGCAGCACGCAGGAACTGGCACTTGTAGGTGTTGACGCCCAGGCAATCGTTGTAGGGGAGCGCGGCGGTCAACGCGGCGATATCCTCGTCGCGGACGTCGAGCTCGCCGCCGGCGATATGGGCCAGCTTGGTCGCGGCTTCCATGGTGTCGGCTGCATAGTGGCCGCGGAAAGTGGCGTCGAGTACCCAGCGGTTGTTGATGACATCGGCCATGCGAGCTGCCTCGCAGTCGGCGGCGTTGTTGGGGTCGAGGGGATACTTGGGCTCCAGGTTCTGGACAATGCCGATCTCGCCCTCAAAGCCGCCCTCATGGAAGGCGACGACAGCCTTGGCGTGGGCTACCATCATGTTGTGCATGAGCTGGAAGGCCTTGTCCAGGCGGTACTTCTCGCCGTGCGGCCAGTTGCCGACGATAAAGCTGCCCTCGGCGGTTGCGGGAATCTCGTTAAACGTGAACCAGTGCTTGACCTCGGTGAACTCGGCAAAGCAGAACTTGGCGTACTCGACAAAGGCGTCGATCGTCGTGCGCGTCAGGAAGCCCTCGCCGCCGTTCTGGTAAAAGGCCTCGGGCGTATCGAAGTGATCGAGCGTGACATAGGGGATAACGCCAGCTTTGTTGCAGGTGGCGAAAAGCTCGTGATAGAAGGCAACGCCCTCGGGGTTAATCTCGCCAGTGCCGTTGGGGAAGATGCGGCTCCAAGCGATGGAGACGCGGATACCGTTGATGCCGAAGCGCTGGCACAGGTCGATATCGACCGGATATTTGTTGTAGAAGTCGCTTGCGGGATCGGGGGAGAAGCGACCCTGGGCTGCCAGGAAATCGTCCCAGGGCACTTTGCCCTTGCCGTGCGTACGGGTCTCGCCCTCAACCTGGTAAGCAGCGGTGGCGCCGCCAAACACGAAGCCGTCGGGGAACTGCATGGGGTTGGTCATGAGTCATCCTTTCTGTGGGATACGAATAGGGAGAGGTGCCCGAACTGGGGATCCGGGCACCAACAGAGGGAGGAACTAGTCGAGGTTCTCGCGGAGCCACTTGATGGCGCCAGCGGGGTCGCGAGTAAGGTCGATATATTCCTTACCGCGCGGAGCGAGCAGCTTAATGCCCAGGCGATCGGTATCGGCCTTCATGTCGTTGTAGTAGCTACGGACCTGCGGGGCAAGCACGATAACGTCGTACTGATCCATGATGGCAGTGTGCTGGCCATAGGCGCCTGCGGAGGAAGCGATGTTCTCTCCGGTCTGTGCAGCACCTTCCTTGATGGCGTTGGCAAGCATGGCAGAGGTGCCGGCGCCGGCGCATAGGACGAGGACCTTCAGGCCATCGACGTCCTTCTTAGCGGATGCGTCGGAGGCGGGCTCGGGCTGATCGGCGACAGGCTTGCTGTCGGCGGCAGCGGCGGTCGGCTCGACGGCAGCGGTGGTCTGCTCGGCAGCGGGCGCAGAGGTGCTGGCGGCGATGGTGGCAGCACCATCGGACTCGAGACCCAGCTCGGCGGCGCGTTCGGCCTCCTGGTCGCAGAGCAGCTTATCGTATGCCTTCAAGAACGGCAGGTAGATGATGGCGTCCAGCAAGATGATGATCGCGACAAACACCAGGGCGATAAGCTGGAAGTTCGTGGTGATGAAGATGCCGATGGGGGCAGGGGTAGCCCAAGGCACCACGAAGGAGAAGCCGTTCATGCCCACGTTGTCGATAAAGAACTTGGCAACACTTACGTTGACGCAGCCGGCGGCAACAAAGGGGATGAGCATGTAGGGGTT
>DBFWDM010000167.1:0-5134 GCA_048484635.1 Collinsella sp. | reverse complement strand
CAAGATCGTCGAGCAGGGCGAGGCCAAGCAGGTCTTCCAGCACCCTCAGGACCCCTACACCAAGATGCTGCTCGGCGCTGCGCCGTCGCTGCTGCATCCCAAGCTCGGCGAGTAGCCTCGCTTTCCCTCCCGTGCGCCCGGTTCCCTTGCCGGGCGCACCTCCGTTGCGATTTCGAAAGGTTGGGTTCACGAGCCATGCCAAGTGCTCAGGAGCTACAACAGCAATTTGGTGAATATCGAGGCGCTATGCCCCGTCCATCGGATTTCGATCTCTTTTGGAAGGACCGCATGGCCGAGGCCGACGCCGTCGAGCTCGACTATGCGATTGAGGCGGCTTCGGTTGCGGATTCCGCGACCTGTCGGTTTTTCGACCTCTGGTATACCGGCATGTGCGGTGCACGCCTGCATGCCAAGTATCTCCAGCCGGTTTCGGACGAGCCCGTGCCGCTGGTGCTACAGTTCCACGGCTATCCGGGTGCAAGCCGCAGCTGGTTCGAGCAGGCGTCGTTTGCGGGCATGGGCATGGCACTCATCGCTCTCGATTGTCCTGGCCAGGGTGGCCCCTCCGAGGATATTGGTGGATTTGAAGGCACGACGGTTGCTGGGCATATCGTCGCCGGTATCGACGGCGACCCGGCCAATCTTTACTATGTCCGCTTGCACCAGGATATCCGCATTCTGTGCCGTATTGTTCGCGAGCTCGAGGGCATCGATCTTTCCCGCGTATTTGTGAACGGCGCATCGCAGGGCGGCGGTTTGGGCATTGCGACCTGCGCGCTTAATAGTGAGCTTATCAATCGCGCTGCCATCCTCTATCCCTTCCTGTCGGATTTCCGCCTTGTTTGGGATCTGGATGCCGACGATATCGCTTATGAAGGCCTGCGTTATTGGTCGCGTTGGTTTGACGAGGACTCGACTCGTATTGAGGAGGCCTATGCCAAACTGGCGTACTTCGATTCCAAGAACTTTGCCCCCATGGTCAAATGCCCCGTGCTGTTTGGCACGGGCACAGCCGATATCGTCTGTCCGCCGGCGACGCAGTTTGCGGTCTACAACAATCTGGCCTGTGAGAAGCGACGCGAGTTCTTTGAGGGCTTTGGCCACGAGGAGATTCAGGACTTTGACGATCTGATCATTCCGTTTTTCTGCGAGGGAGGGGAGGCTCATGTCTAAGTGCGAGAGCAATATCGACGAGCTGATCGTCCCCGGGCTCGCGGAGATGCCTGGAACGGTTTCGTCAAGGCTCGCAGAATATCGGGACTGGCGCGGTGATGTCCAAGCAGATGTTTCTGATTTAGAGACATGCGCTTCGAATCTTGAGATTCAAGGCCTGGCCATTACGGCGATTGACTTTGTTAACCCCTGCGCCCGTTACTCGGAGGTCTCCTTTGAGCTCGGTGACGATGCGATTCACGCTCGTTTGATCGAGCCTGTCGGTCGTGCCCGAGTGTCTGAGCGCGTGCCGCTGTGCCTGATGTTTCACGACATCGATCGACCCGTGCGTGGATGGCATCACATGACGAGATTTGCCGCCATGGGGTATGCCGTTCTCGCGCTGGATGACGATGTTGCTGGTGCGGACGACCTGCAGTGGGGGATTGCTTCGCCCGCTTTTGTCAAGCGCGTCCGTTGGGGCTGCGCGTTGGCGAAGGTCGCGCGCAATCTTGATGGCATGGATCCCGATCGCATTTTTGCATGGGGCGAGGGTCTTGGCGGCGGTGTCGCGCTGGCGGTTTCTGCTCTGGACGAGCGCGGACTTGCCTGCACGGCGGTTGCCAATCCGCTTCCTGGCGGCCTCGAGGCGCTGTCGTCTCGGGTGCGCGGATCGGTGCTCATGGGCACATCGCTCATGGATACCGTGAGCGACCCCAAGGGTCAGTTTGCCGTATTCAACGGTCTTGAGTGTGACCGGAGGCATATCATCTATGCCAAATACGCTCATGAGCGTATTAACGCGTTCGAAAACGAAGTCGTCGACTTCTTTAACCAAACGTTCTATCCGTGTTCTTTGGCCTAGACGGCCTGGACACTGCCAACAAGAGTGAGCGGCATAGGGCCGCTCGCCAGACAGCTAAGGAGATTCTTGTGGCAACTCAGAAATTCACCGGCGTTATCCCTCCCGTCGTTGTTCCCGATACCGAAGACCACCAGCTCGACGTTGCCTCCTTTGAGCGCAGCATCAACCGCATGATCGATGCCGGCGTCGATGGTCTGTTCTTCTTGGGGTCTTCGGGTGAGGTCGTCTTCTCCACCGATGAGCGCCGTCGCCAGATTATCGCCGAGGCCGTTCGTATCGTCGACCACCGTGTGCCTGTTCTGGTCGGCATCATCGATACCGAGACCGAGCGCATGATTGAGCACGGCAAGGTCGCCCAGGAGCTGGGCGCCGATGCCCTCGTCGCCACCTGCCCGTTCTATGCCCTGCAGGGTATGACCGAGGTCGAGGAGCACTTCCGCATCCTGCACGAGGAGCTCGACCTGCCCATCTTTGCCTATGACATTCCCGTCTGCGTTCACACCAAGCTCCCCTGGAAGCTCCTTGCCAAGCTCGGCGCCGAGGGCGTCCTTGCTGGCGTCAAGGATTCCTCGGGTGATGACATCTCGTTCCGCTACCTCGTTCAGGAGAACGAGAAGAACGGCCATCCGATGAGCATCCTCACCGGTCACGAGGTTGTTGTCGACGGCGCCTATCTCGGCGGCGCTGACGGTTCCGTCCCGGGTCTCGCCAACGTTGAGCCCGAGGGCTACGTGCGTCAGTGGAAGGCCGCTCAGGCTGGTGACTGGGCTACCGTCAAGGCCGAGCAGGATCGTCTCAATGAGATCTCCCACATCTGGGATGTCACCTCGGGCGTCCAGGGCTATGCCGGTGGCGTCGGCGCCTTCAAGACCGCTATGAATCTCATGGGTATCTTCGACAGCCCGACCATGCCGCGCCCGGTGAAGGCCATGACCGGTGAGAACGTCGAGGCGATTAAGAAGGTCCTCCAGGACAACGGCCTCCTTTAAAGCTTTCCCAGGCACCCGACCTCGCCGTTCAACCGTGCGGCCATGACCCATTAGGTCAATGGCCACACGGTTTCTCGGCGATCTCGGGCATCTGGAAAACCTTTACCGCGCTGTGACGGCTAGCCTGACGGCGCATTTCCTGTAGTTGTTTTTTATCTCCTAAGGAGAGCGACATGGAGAACAAGTACGTCTGCTCTGTCGATATCGGCGGAACTAAGATCGCGACTGCCATCATGGAGTACCCGGCTGACGGCAGCGTGCCCCATCCCGTTTTTGAGGCCGAGGTTCCCACCGAGGCCCAAGAGGGCGGCGAGGCCGTCTTCCAGTGTATCGAGGCGTCCATCAAGGCTGCTCTCGAGGCGAATCCCGATGTCGAGGTCCTTGGCGTCGGTATCGGTGCCGCCGGCGTTGTCGATCCCAAGACGGGCGCCATCGCGTATGCCAACGAGATCATGCCCGGCTGGTCCGGCGTTCAGTTGGGGCCGCGCCTGCGCGAGGACCTCGGTCTTCCCGTTGCCGTTGTAGGCGACGTGCAGGCTCATGCTCTGGGCGAGGCCCACTGGGGCGTCGGCAAGGGCAAGTTCTCCGTCTTGTGTCTTGGCATCGGTACGGGCATCGGCGGCGCATATGTCGAGAACGGCCGCGTGATGCAGGGCTTCCATGGTGCTGCCGGTCATATGGGCCACATCGAGTGCTCGGCTGCCGCCGGTATTCCCTGCGCCTGCGGGCGTTCCGGCCATCTGGAGTCGGTTGCTTCGGGCACTTCCATTGGTCGTATGTACGATGAGCGCTTTGGTCGCGTCGACCCCAGCCGTCCTTCGGTCGGTCGCGATGTGAACGACCTGTGCCGTGCGGGCGACGCAAAGGCGACCGAGGTCATCCATGACGCCGGCTTTGCGCTGGGGGCCAGCTTGGGCTCGCTCGCTAACATCCTGGACCCTGAGGTCATCGTGCTTTCGGGCGGCGTGATTCACCAAGGTCCCGATTGGCGTTCGCAGACGTGGAAGGATTCGGTGCACGAGGGCTATGCCAGCCAGGCGCTCGATCCGCTTCAGGACACGCCGATCCTCATCGGTTCTCTGGAGGGCGATGCTCCGCTCATCGGTGCCGCCGAACACCTTCTTGCGTCGTTGAAATAAACATAGCTACCAAGTGCGCCTTCTGAGGTGCCGCAGATTGACGTGAAAGAGGAGCGAAGCGTACTTCGGTACGCGAGCGACGGTTTGAACGTCAAGGTGCGGTGTCTCAGAAGGCTGTTTTTGAGAAAGGTTGAGTCGAACATGACCGTTGATCCTTTGATCCAGTCCCTGAAGGGCAAGCTCGTCGTGAGCGTTCAGGCGTATATGGGCGAGCCGCTTCGTACGCCCGAGACCATGGCTCAAATGTCTCGTGCTTGCGAGCTCGGCGGCGCCGCCGCCATTCGCTGCCAGGGCCTTGCCGACATTGCCGCCATTAAGGGTCGCTGTGAGGTCCCCGTTATCGGCCTGTGGAAGGATGGGCACGAGGGCGTTTACATCACGCCGACGCTGCGTCACGCTCGCGCCTGCGTTGCTGCGGGTGCCGATATCGTGGCGATCGACGCCACCGATCGTCCGCGTCCCGACGGCAAGTCGGTCGAGGATACCTTCCGCCCGCTGCACGAGGAGGGTGTGCTCCTGATGGCGGATTGTGCCACCATCGAGGACATTCGCCGTGCGGTTGATATGGGCTTCGACCTTGTATCTACCACGCTTTCTCACGGTGTCGCTGCCATCGACTGCACCATGGCCGATGGCCCCGATCTGCCGCTCCTGCGTCAGGCGACCGAGGAATTCCCCGGTCTTCCCATCATCTGCGAGGGCCGCGTGCACACGCCCGAGGAGGCTCGCGCCGCGATCGATGCTGGCGCCTGGGCCGTTGTCGTCGGCACCGCCATCACGCACCCCACGAGTATTACAAGTTGGTTCAAGGCTGCGCTTGAGGCGTAAGACAGGCCTCGTATCCGCTCGGGGCGGTATACTCAATAAAGGCAATTGATCGCGCGGGATCCGCTGGCCGGGTCCCGCGCTTGTTTTAGGAGGCACATGTGCAAAAGGGAGATGCCATGGATGCGGCGGAGCGCTCGGAGCGCATCCCCGATATCGTCATC
>DBFWDM010000166.1:0-4854 GCA_048484635.1 Collinsella sp. | reverse complement strand
TGAGACCAACTTCTTCGGTGTAGTCGAAGGCAAATCCATATCTTAGACAAGAATTCGCGATTTGCAAGCACATCCACGCACCCCACATGAGCTGCGCGGTATACTCATGCCATGAAAAGACGCGAACATACATACGGTTATGAGGATGCCATGGGCGTCACGCCGCCTCCCTGGACGGGTCCGGCGGTGGGCCTCATGGACCTCGATGCGTTTTTTGCGAGCGTGGAGATGCTCGATCATCCCGAATGGCGCGGCAAGCCGCTCATCGTGGGCGGAGACGCCGATTCGCGTGGCGTCGTGTCCACGTGTTCGTATGAGGCACGTCGCTTTGGCGTGCACTCTGCCATGGCCTCGGCCGAAGCGCGGCGCTTGTGCCCGCAAGCCATTTGGACGCACGGGCACTTTGATCGCTACCGCGAGGTGAGCGCGCAGGTCATGGCGATTCTCGCCGACGAGACCCCGCGCGTCGAGCGCGTATCCATCGACGAAGCCTTTATCGATATCACACCGGGTCGCTTTGCGCCCGAAGACCCGCTGCTGGTTGCGCGGCGTATAAGCGACCGCGTGGCAGGGCTGGGAGTGACCTGCTCCATTGGCGTGGGCTGCAACAAGACGGTCGCAAAAATCGCAAGCGAGCGGGATAAGCCGTTTGGGCTGACCATCGTGCGCCCCGGAACCGAGCAGCGCTTTTTGGCCGCGCTGCCGGTATCTGCCATGAGTGGCATCGGGCGCTCGGCCGAGGAGCGACTGCGCCGCATGCGCATCTACACCCTCGGCGAGCTTTCGCGCGCGCCTGAGTCCACACTGGCCTCTATTTTTGGCGTCAACGGCGAACGCATGCGCCAGCGTGCGCTGGGACTCGAAATCTCTGAAGTCACGAGTCTCGACGAAGAGCGCGAGGTCAAGTCGGTCAGCAATGAACGCACCTTTGCGAAAGATTTGACTGAGCGTAGGGATATTGAGGCGGCGATTGCACTGTTGGGAGAGTCAGTGGGACGCCGTCTGCGCCGTCAGGGGCTGACGGGTGCCACGGTAACGCTCAAGCTTAAGTATTCGTATGGAAGCGGTCGCTCGGCACAGCGCCGACTGCTTCATCCGACCGACGATGAGAACATCTTCGTGGCGGTTGCACTCGAACTGCTCGACAACATCTGGCAGGATGGCATGCATGTTCGCTTAGCGGGCATCGGCATGAGCGACTTCGACCACCAAGGCGGCATCCAGACTGACCTGTTCTGCGAGATCGATGACCGCGGAGCCCAATCCAGCGACCGCCGCGACCTCTCCGTCGCCATCGACGCCGTCCGAGACAAATTCGGCGACACCGCCCTTTCCTTCGGCCGCCAATCCCGCTTCAACGATTAACCGCCTTTGGGCAAAAAGAAAGCCGGACAGGTGCGGAAAACCGCAACTGCCCGGCGATATGCGTGAGGGTAGCTAACCCCGTCTCAAATGAGCTACTAGAGGAGGTTGAGGGGGAGCTGGGGGGCGTCTCCCCAGAGCTTTTCGAGACGGTAGAAGTCGCGCGCCTCGGGAGTGAAGACGTGGACGACAACCGAACCGTAGTCCATGAGCATCCAGGTCTTCTGCTCGCGACCCTCGATGGAGAACGGGTGCTCGCCGCAAGCCTCGGCGACCTTCTCCTCGATCTCGTCGACGATAGAATCGACCTGGCGGTTATTGGTACCGGTGGCAAGCACAAAGTAGTCGCATACGTCGGAAAGCTCGGTCAGGTCGAGCACCTGAACGTCCTCGCCCTTCTTGTCGTAGGCAGCCTGCGCGGCGGCGCGGGCGACATCCTCGGCGGCGACACCGCTCGCGGACAGCGAGGCGGCAGTGCGGTCGGACGTGGCGGCGAAGCTCTTGTGCTCCACACCTTCAAGAATCTGCTCGTCAGTCATGGTCTCGTCGGCCATGGAATACCTCTTTCTAGACAGCCCAAGCTAGCGCAGCTGGGCGTAATGGTTGTAAATCGTAATAGCCGTGGGATAAAGATAGCGCCCGGACTGGATCACATAGACCAGACCCTGCGCAAAACAGGAGAAGAACAACTCATCGAGCGTCGACTCCCCCACCATCTTGCGCAGCGCATGCGCATAGTCACCGTGGCGGTTGGGCTCGATGGCATCGGCCACAAAGACCACCATATCGAGCGGCGTCATGTCGCAGGCACCCACGGTGTGACGGTCGACAGCCTGGAAAACGGCCGGCGACAGCTCGGGAAAAAGCTGCGGAAGTTCATAGGCGGCAACAGGGCCATGCAAAAGCGGCGTCGCGGCGGAAGGAGAGCCGGCAATCTTAATGCCGTAATGCAGAGCGCGCGTGACCAGCTCGTCGTCGGAGAGCACTTTGTCCCAGTCATGGATCAGTCCGGCGGCAGCGGCATCAAAGCGGTCAACGCCGTAGACCTCGGCCAGATGAAGTGCGGTCTCGGCAACACCCAGCGAATGCACATAGCGCTTGCGCTTATCCCTCATGCGAACATCGAGCAGCTCTTGAATGCGCTTGAGCAGCGCGCGCTCATCGCCCTCAAACTGATCCTCTACCGACAACGTAGACCCCCATCACTCAAAATCTTCTTGGCCCAAATCGGCATATAGCCTGCGTTTGCGAATGTAGCCGAGCACGGACTCGCTCGTAAGATAGCGCACGCTCATACCGCGGGCAACTCGCTTACGAATGTTCGTCGAGCTGATCGCCAACGCTGGAATCTGAATATAGCGCACGTCGAACGGCAGCCCCGACTCTTTGATTCGGGCACGCGCCGTATCGATATCAAAGCCCGGTCGTGTCGCCGCAATAAAGGTAGCAAGCTCAGCGATTCGTTCGGCATCATGCCAGGTCACGATATCGATGATCGCGTCGGCGCCCGTAATAAAGTAGAGCTTTACCTGCGGCGGATAAAAGTCGCGAAGGGCATGAAGCGTATCGGCCGTATAGGTTACGCCCGGGCGGTCGATCTCGAACCGGCTCGCCAAAAAAGCCGGGTTCGCGGCGGTGGCGAGGACCGTCATGGCATAACGGTCCTCGGCAGGCGTCACCGGCTTGTCAAGCTTAAAGGCAGGAGAACCCGCCGGCATAAAGAGCACAGCGTCCAAGTCGAGCGACTCGCGCGCCTGCTCGGCGGTCACCAGGTGCCCGTAATGGATGGGATCAAAGGTGCCACCCATAATGCCGAGCCTAAACTCCTGCCCGTCCTCTAGAGGAAGCTCGGGCAGACCGATTCCACCGCGCAGCGACATGGCTTACTCGCCCTCCGGTGTCTCGGTATCGCCCGCGGCATCCGCTGCATCCGTCGCATCGACAACCTCGACGCCCTCATCCGCAGCATCGGCCACGTCAATGGCTTCAACGGCAACGTCCTCGCCAGCATCCTCGAGCTCCTCGTACTCCGAGAAGTCCTCGGCGCCCTCAAAGTCAAAGGCGCGCTGGCAAATGCGGACCTCGTCGCCCGCACGGCAACCGGCCTTCTCGAGCGCATCGTCAACACCCATACGCGCAAACTTATGCTGCAGGTAAATGACGGCTTCCTCATTTTCCCAGTCGGTCTGAATGACCATGCGCTCGATGGCACGACCGACCACGCGGAAGGCACCGGGCTCTTCCTGGACAATGCGGAAACGCTTCTCTCGCTGCAGGCGACGGCGCTCCCATTCATCGTCGCGCAGAACGACCGGCTCATCGGAAACCGCCAACTCGGCGCGCAGCTTAGCCACCTGCTCGCCCACGGCAAGCATCAGCGTATTAAGGCCGGCGCCCGTCACAGCAGACACGGCAAAGAACATATGGCCATCATCGAGCGCTGCGCGCTTGAGGTCGGCAATCTTGTCGGCCGTGCCCGGCGCGTCGCACTTGTTGGCAACGACGATCTGCGGACGCTCAGAAAGCTCAGCGCCATACTGCTCGAGCTCACGGTTGATGATATGGTAATCCTCGACCGGATCGCGATCCTCAAAACCACCCGTCATGTCAACGACGTGCATAATCAGGGCCGTACGCTCAATGTGGCGCAGGAACTGGTGACCCAGGCCCTTGCCCTCGCTCGCGCCCTCGATAAGACCGGGGACGTCGGCAACGACGTAAGAATATTCGCCGGCACGCACCATGCCGAGGTTCGGCACGAGCGTGGTAAACGGGTAGTCGGCAATCTTGGGACGGGCGGCACTCATGCGCGCGATGAGCGATGACTTACCCACCGAGGGAAAGCCCACGAGCGCGGCATCGGCCATAAGCTTCATCTCGAGCTCGATCCAGTGTTCCTCGGCAGGCTCGCCGAGCTGGGCAAACGCGGGCGCGCGACGCACGGACGTCACAAAGTGCGTGTTGCCCAGACCGCCGGCACCACCGGGGGCCACGACAACGCGCTCGCCGTCGTGCACCAGGTCGGCAATCTCGAACATAGGGGTCTGCGTCTCGGGATCGAGCTCGCGGACTACGGTACCCATAGGGACCTTGAGAATCAGGTCCTCGCCGCTCTTGCCGTTACGACGGGCACCCTGCCCGTGCGTGCCGCGCTCGGCGCGAAAGTGATGCTTAAAGCGGTAATCGATCAGCGAAGACAGCTGAGCATCGGCCTGGATGACGACATTGCCGCCACGACCGCCGTCGCCGCCATCGGGGCCGCCCTTGGGGACAAATGCCTCGCGCCTAAACGACATGCATCCGGCTCCGCCGTCGCCGCCGCACACGTTAATGCGGCTGATATCGGTGAACTGTGACAACAGAATCGCCTCCTACAAAAAAGAGGGAGACCCTTGAATCCTAAAACTCAAGTGCCTCCCACATATGTGCTCTATGAAGGGTGAATTACGCGTTCGCGAGCGGGCGTACGCTGACCCTGTGCTTGATACCCTT
>DBFWDM010000165.1:0-2144 GCA_048484635.1 Collinsella sp. | reverse complement strand
ACAGCCCCGTGCCTGCTCGATGTTGCTATCATCGGAGTCGATGATTCCGGCTTGGTCCATGCACGCAGGGAGGTTCATGGAAGCCTCGAAGATTAGACTTACCGTTCCCGAGGGTATTGACCCCTCGCGCGTTTTGGGTGCCGGCGACGGCGTCCTTCGTGCGCTGGAGAGCTCAGTTCGCGCCCACGTGGTCGCCCGTGGCGACAGCATCGCCGTGAGCGGTGACCCGGACGAGGTCGAACTGGTCGCGCGTTTTTTCGAACATGCCTTTCGTGAGGCTGCTTCCGGGCGCACGCTTTCTGCCGACGATGTCTCTCGCTGCCTGGCCGTCTTGCGCGACGGTGAGCACGAGGCTACGTCGCTTCGCGATGACGTGCTGCTTTCGTATCGCGGTCGCGTCATTCGCCCCAAGACGCTCGGTCAAAAGCGCTATGTGGATGCCATCCGCTCAAATACCATCACGTTTGGCTTGGGTCCTGCCGGTACCGGTAAGACCTATCTGGCCATGGCGCTCGCTGTTGCCGCACTCAAGCGTCACGAGGTGGGCCGTCTGATCTTGACGCGTCCGGTTGTCGAGGCGGGGGAGAACCTGGGCTTTTTGCCCGGCACCCTCGAGGAAAAGATCGATCCGTACATGCGCCCGCTCTACGACGCCCTATTTTGCATGATGGATCGCGAGCGCACCGATGAGCTCATGGAGCGCGGCGTGATCGAGATCGCCCCGCTTGCCTACATGCGCGGCCGCACGCTGAGCGACGCCTTCGTGGTGCTCGACGAGGCCCAAAATACCACGCCCGAGCAGATGAAGATGTTTCTGACGCGCCTGGGCTTTAACTCCAAGTTTGTGATTACCGGCGACCTGAGCCAGCGTGACCTGGTGGGCCGTCGTGGTGGCTTGGCGGATGTCGAGAAGATTTTGGGCCGTGTCGACGATGTCGCATTTTCTCACCTCGAGCGTGCCGACGTGGTGCGCCATGCCCTGGTGGGACGTATCGTCGAGGCATATGATGCTTATGATGACGTGCGCGAGCAGCGCCCGCGCGACCGAAAGGAGTCCCGTTGAGTGTATTGATCAGCAACGATGCCGAGCTCGATACGCTGCTCGACGCGCAGGAGGTAGAACACATCTGCGAGGTCGTGCTTGCCGCCGAAGGCGTTGAGCGTGAAGTCGAGATTTCCCTTTCGTATGTCGACGGGGACGAGATGCACGAGCTCAACCACGAGTGGCGCGGTATCGACCGCACCACCGATGTCCTCTCGTTTGAATGCGACTCGGCCTTTGACGAGGATATTCCCGCCGACGAGACGCTTGAGCTTGGCGATATCATCCTGGCCCCGCAAGTCATTGCCCGTCAGGCCCCCGGCTTTGGCAATGCCCCTGCCGACGAGTGCCGCCTGATGCTCGTGCATGGCATGCTGCACCTGCTGGGGTATGACCATATCGAGGACGACGAGGCCGAGGTCATGGAGGCCCGCGAGGACGCCATCCTGCGCGATCTGGCGCTCGAGCGCGGCGAGGACCCCAAGCTGGTCCACGTCGGCCCCATCACCAACCACGCCCACGACTAGGAGCCGTCTATGATTCCCGGATCGAACAAGGACCATCCGTCCTTCTTAAAGTCGTTCTCCTACGCCATGGAGGGCTTCGTCACCGCCGTCAAGACCGAGCGCAATATTAAGGTCATGCTCGTTGCGGGCGTGTGCACCGTCATTGCCGGCTGCATCGTGGGGCTCGACATTGCCGAGTGGGCCACGATTATCATCTGTTGTGGCCTGGTGATTCACGGCGAGCTATGCAACACCGCCATGGAGGCGATTGTCGATCTGGCGACCCAGGAGCTCCATCCGCTGGCAAAGCGCGCGAAGGATATCGCCGCCGCCTCCGTATACGTTCTTTCCATCACCGCCGCGATTGTGGGCTTGCTGGTATTTGCCCACGCGCTCGGCTTTATCTAGAAAGGGATTTTCATGTCCGACACTATGCAGCCTATCGATGAAATTTTGGACGACGAGGTCCTGGATGCGGCGGATGCCGAAGCGGCCGAAGCATACGAGGAAGTCGAGGAATTCGATCCGTTTGAGGGCATGAGCGACGAGGAGCTCGACGCCCTGTGCGACGAGGACGATAGCCTCGCGGGCTTTGG
>DBFWDM010000164.1:0-15895 GCA_048484635.1 Collinsella sp. | reverse complement strand
GCTGAGGTTCGCCATGCCCTTCTTGAAGTTGAGGACCAGGTCTTCGGCGTTCATGCTGCCCCCATCATCGCGGTCTATGGGGTCAACGATATGGCACCGTGGTGACACATGTATGTCAATCCTGGTCTAACAGAGCCAATGATAATGTCGAGGTCGTAGTGCTCGACCCGACGCCCGACCGTCCTTGTGCCCCCGTTTTGAACTAGTGCAAAAAATGCACTAGTTGGAATGTGATCACGCCGGAAATGTTGGCGTAAACGCGCCGACGGCCAACCATTAAACGCAAGCGGTCTTTGTCGATTCTCAGAACCGCGTTTGTGGTTATTCCAGATTCTAGGACGAGGGCCGCTCTTCGTTGAACGGGCGCTGGGGCGTCACCCTTACACCAATATTTTCGACGCGGTCGCACTCGGGCATGTCGGGCAATTAGAGCCAATGAGCGTAGTAAATGGCAACAGTAATACATCTCGGCTTTGCGTTAACAACCGGGTAGTACCCCTCGCACTCCAGAACTAAACGAGTATCGTTATCGCATTCGAGCCCACGGCTTTCAAGAATAGTAATCTGCTCGGTAATAGATTTAAATAGCTTATCCGTATGGGCCCCTTAAACGCGAAAACCGCCTTTCGGCGGTTCCCACGGACCAAGCCGGACGTACCGTCGCAAGGCCTCATCACAGCAATCACTTTAAAGGAGAACTCAGGGGCCATCAATCCGATAGCACGAATCTCCCAAATCAGCCTTTATTTCAACTTGGCCGTAATTGTCTCCAGAAGCGTCATAAGAACTCTACGAGTTACCGCACCATATCTGCGCCATGTCAAGCAAACCTCAATAGCAAACAACAGCAAGCCGGCGACTAACCCGGCCGATGCTGGGAGAATGGATACCAACACCACCTGTACGATCACGGCTGCTACCAAAGCTGCCTGCAAGGCAACCTCATAATCTAGTCTCATGAATCTTCGGCTATCCACCATGCGGACCACTGCATTAGCGACCTGTCCCGCCAAAGTAGCCAAAGGCACTCCCCAAATCCCAAAACTGCCACCGAGGCAAAACGCAAGGACAACATTCACCGCCGCGCCTGCAACAGATGAAACAAATAGAGCGCCAGTGCGCTCCGCAGCCGTATAGAACGCTTCGAAGAATACCGAGATGCAACCGATAAGCGCTGCAAGCATAAGAATGGGAACTATATGCCAACCCTCATAAAAGTCACCCTTGAGGAGCAAACGCGCAAGCGGCTCGGTAAGGGCAATGACTAGCGAGCTCCCACACACGACAAAGGATAAAAATAGGCCGAACACCTTGGAAAAATAGGAGCCATCATTCTCGCCGTCCATCTCCTTCGCCGCCGATATCTGCCAAGCCTGACGAAAAATGGACGACATGAAGTTAACCAGAGAGGGAAATTTACTTGCCGCAGTGTAGACGCCGGCAGCAACCGAACCCTGAAATGCAAGGATGACGTAACGGCCAAAGATATTTAAAAACCACCAAGCAAGTTGATTCGGCAGCATCGGCAGGCTATACGCAAGCATTCGCATCAGGAGACGCCTATTGGGCAATTTGCCAAGACAACGCCATATTTTGCAAGACACAAACAAGTAACAGGCCGAGCAACAGTTACCGAGCACAAGTGCGAGAACATACCCGCTTACGCCACCATCAAACAAGACAAGGAAAACAACGTCAAAAAGAAGTAAGAAAAGGGCGTTGAGAACGCCAGACGCGGCGAAGCGAGTGACCTCACCTGACCCGCGGGCAAACTGAGCAAGCAGCATTCTCACGGAAACTGCAAGAACGAGGATATAGCAACCCCATGCCTGATCGTACGAGAAGAACGTAAAGGCAACTCCCGACACCAATGCGCCCACAGGAATTGTCACCAGAAGAACGAGAAGCCCTCCCCCGAGCAGCTCTTCCTTCGGAGCGTCCTTCTCCATGAGAAAACGAAAGACAGACTCATAGATTGCCAGGCAAAACAGCGGATACAAGAAATCTGAGAGATTGTTCACAAGCTCGGCAACGCCATAATCGGACGTAGCCATATAAGAAGTGTAAAGCGGCAGCAACAGCAGCTGAATCAGCTTCACAAGGGCATTTCCAATAGTAAATATGAGCGTATTCGAGGCGAGAGATCGGTATTTGCCCGCGTTGCTCCGGGCGTCTTTGATAATTGCACTAGGCTCTTCGTTTGCCATATATGCACCCCTATAATTAGTTGATTAAACCGAAAGTGTTTAAGCTAGACAAAACCACTTCGCTCGGGCAGGCGAAGGCTGATGTCTCAACGTTCCGAGAGCAAACCTTTCATGCTGTGTTCTTGATTGCATGAAAGATAATCTGCCAATACGTAAAAAATAATGAGGAATAGCCACAGCGCCACTGTTCGTTCGGCACCAACGATGAGCCAACATACAACGATACCCGGACATAGGGCCAAGGGTGTATAGCCCTTCCCTTGAAGCAAACCTCTGAAAATGCGGATAAGCACTGAAAAGAACAGCAGCAGGCCAATCAAACCGAAATCAACTAAAAAATCAGTAATCGTGCCATGAGTTGTAGTTGACGTCTCCACGACGCCCCAGTCCTCCGCACTGAAATAATTATAATTACCCACACCAAAGCCAAATAGCGGCCTACTCATCCAACGTTGCACAGCTTTCACCCACAGTTCAACGCGAAATTGGTTTGACCCATCATTGTAGCTGTTCTTAAAAAAACGATTAAACATCCAATCGCCCATAAAGCGATTAATTAGAAACAGGGCAACGGCAACGAGCACAAAAACTAATACCGTAGTAGAAAGCTTGCCGGTTCTCTCACTACAGACAAACGCAATGTAGCCGAAAGCAATAACCAAGACAATACAAAGAAGCCCGCTTCTTGATCCAGTTAACATAACTGATGCCAGGCCGAAAGATATGAGAATGAAGTACAGAATCTTCACCCGCACATTGCTACTATAAACTACCAGTAAAAAGGCACAGCTAATCTGAACGACCAACAAAAGCGCAAAAAAGTTTGCATCGATCATGTGCCCCGTAAGACTCACTGGATACACACGTCCTGCATAAAAACCGTTTTCAACCCATGTCTTTAGTTCAAGGAATGCAGACGCAAACGTGGAAAGTGCCACTGATTTCAGCAGGAAGGTTATCTCTCGAGGACTCCACCTCCGGGAGATTGCGTGAGCAAAGAACCAGATAATGGCGAGGAACATTAAGGCACGGATTAACGATCTGCTGGTAATCATCTCAGATGCAATTGCAAGTGTCACTAAGTTGCCTATGCCCATGATTATAAGGTACGAAACAATAAGACCGATCGCATGACGAGAATACGCAGCCCTCTCTTTCGAGAAAAAGGCAGCGAACACCATTAGACCCAAACAGAAATAAGCAGATTGGAATGTAAAGGAATTATCCCCACAAACCAAAATGAAATAGGGAAGCAGGGCAACCGCCCACACTGCAGGCGAATATCCTCGCTTTGAAACAGAGCCCGTTGGATTAAGCAAATGCGCAGCAGAAACTACGGCGCTCATAAGTCACCGCCGTTTCCTCGCGATTTAAATACCAAGATTAACAAGTTAAAGCTAGCCAATAAGATACCTTTCGGGTTCGCCATTAAGCCATTCCTCCAAGTCAATGTACCGAGAGTAATAGTCCGTATCATTGAGGACCCCTCCCCGCTCGTTATAGCCGGGAAAGTGCACGGCACACGCGAGCTCGGGCCTTAGCGAAGCGGTGAAGCAGAGCTTGTTTCTGAAGGGAATGGCATCGAAGGCCCTGAGGTCCCCTTCTGTGCAGCAGTTCATCTGGCTGAATTTGATGAAGACGTTATCCCAGTTGATTCGTTTGCAGCGGCGGGCCCACTTCTCTGCGGCTTCCTCCGGGGAGGGATAGTGCAGGAACACGACCTCAATGTCATCGAGTCGGGCGACGGGCTTGCCGAGCTCGCCCTTCTCGCGCAGCTGGTCGGCATATTGTGATTCCCGGGCGTCGATGAACTCAAGCGGCACGGAAGTGTAGTATCTGAGCCTTGAGGCGAACTTCACGTAGTCGCTCGCGAAGAAGTAGAGGCCGGCGGTTGGACTGCTATAGGGAAGCCCGTAACGCCGATACACCGACCCGGCCCAGCAGTTGTTCGAGAAGATGCTGAAGTCAGTGCGGACGAGCTTCTCCCTTCTGCCCTTGGCGAGCAATGGATTCGTCTTATCACCGATTTTTCTTGAGATCCTGCTTACGTAGCTCATCGGCTCAACAGCCTTTCGTAGTACTCCATAAGCCGCGCGGCGTTTGCCTCGGCAGAGTACCCCGCAGCCTCAAGTCTGATAGGGGCCTCCGGGTGCCTGCCGCCCTCGATCGCCGCCTTGAGTGCCCTCGCCCAGTCGGCCAGCGGCGCGTCGAGAGCCGTGAACGAACCGGTCCCGGCGATGTCGGTCTCGGCCGGCACGCCGGTCGAGTACACGCACGGCAGCCCCGCCGCCTGTGCCTCCACGGCCGAAACGGGAAGGCCCTCGTAGAGCGACGGCATGAAGAACACGTCGAAGAGCGAGTAGAACCGCTGCGCATCCTCGCGGATACCAGGCAAGTGCACCCGGTCGGCGAAGTCCAGCTCGCTCGCCCGCTCGACCAGCGAGTCGCGCACAGTGGTCGCGCCGTTTATCTCTCCCCCGAGGACCACGAGGTGCGCCTCGGGAACCTCGTGCAGCAGCGCCGCGAACGCCTCGACGGCGAACGCGTAGTTCTTCTGCGGCACCATGCGCCCGACGCACCCCACGACTGGCACGCCCGCAACGATGCCAAGCTCGCCGCGCAGCTCGGCCGCCGCACTCGAGTCGTAGGCGTAGTCCGCGAGCGGGATGCCGTTCCTCATGAGCGTGAACGGGGCTCTGCCGAAGAGAAAACGGCCCGCCTCCTCCGAGCAGGCCATGTTATCGGTGGCATAGCGCTTCCCGACAGCGTTGAGGGGCACATTACGCAGACGATGTAGAGCATTGTCGGAACTGCTGTTGAGATGGCTGTGCAGCACGCGATGCTCAATCCCCACACGTTTTGCCTCGCGCAAGACGCAGAACGCCGAGTTGGGCATATGGCAGTGCACGACGTCGTAGCTCGCGCCGTACTCTGATATGACAGCATGGACCTCGCGGATGAACCGTCTGAAATCATGGCCGGCATAGTCCACGCGGTAGATGCGATGCCCGAGTGCCTCGAGCTCCTCGTCGAAGCGCTTCTCGTGGTGCGGCACGCCATCGTCCTGAGCGTGGTGGAGGATGTCGTAGTGGACGCGCGACTCGTCGCTTGCGACCGTCATGTTGTAGACGAAACGCGACACCCCTGCCGACCTATTTAGGGACGGCAGCACCTGGAGCACCCGTATTTGCTTTCCTTGTTTCAAATCTACTTCCTTAAAGTTCGAATGTCGCGTCAGCATCGTCAAAGGTCACCACGCCGCTGCCGCCGCACATGCGCACCGTGTCGCCCACGGTCGAGCGCGAGGCGTCGGAGAGCAGCGTCACGACCATACTCGCGATCTCCTCAGGGGTGACGTAGCGCCCGATGGGGCTGTTCGGCTTCATGACGTTGCCCGCATCGCCCTCGATGAGCATCCCAGTGGCAGTGGGGCCAGGGGCGATGGCGTTCACCACGATGCCGTTGGGGCTGAGCATCTTGGCCGAGCCCTCCACGAGACCGCGCAGCGCCCACTTTGTGCACGAGTAGGCGTTCGTGGCAGGGCGGTAGGCGGAGGAGGAGGTGACGAAGCAGATGTTGCCTCGGACTCCGCCCGCAACCATGCGCCGGGCGACCTCTTGCGTGAGGAAGTAGGTGCCACGGAGGTTTGCGCCGACCACCTCGTCGAAGTCCTCAACGGATGTCCTGCCAAAGGGCGCGCCCTTGAGCACGCCAGCGTTGTTCACGAGGGCGTCGACGGGCCTGGGCGCAGCCGCGTAGGCCGCGTCAACCTGCACGGCCATCCCCTCGGCATCCGCGAGGTCGAGCAATGCCGGGCGGGCATGCGAGCCAAGTCGGGCGCAGGCCTCCTCGGCGCGAGAGAGGCTACGCGAGGTAACCACGACGTCTGCCCCGGCGCGCAGGCACGCTTCGGCGGTCGCGAGCCCTATGCCCGACGTGCCGCCCGTGACGAGCACGCACCTCCCCGCGAGGAGCTCGCTCCCACCTCGCAGCGTCTGCTCAACGCGCACGGGGCGCCCGAGGTTGGAGAGGACGAAGCGCCCGGCGCGCTTGGCCTTTGCCTTGAGTCCCACGTTGCCCCCTATCCCAGCTTGACGCCGAACTTGCCGGCGATCTTCACTGCCGTCTCTTTGCCAATTGTTTTTTTCACGATGTCCTTGGCCGCGCGGGTAGCGTCGGAGACAGCATCGTGCGGTCGAGAGAGGTCGTAGAAGTCGTAGATGTCCTTAGAGTCCTCGCTCATCTCGGAGAAGCACTCGAGGAGCACGGGCCTGTCAGACTCTTCCGCCATGAACTCCGGAAGGGCAGCCTCGAACGATGCCTTGTCGTCCGCTCTGAGGTATTTGAACCCGCACGACCCGGCCCAGGGGCCGGCGACGGCGTTGTGCCTGGCAGCGGTGTGCAGGTCGCTCGACGCGTTCTGCCAGATGCCGTTGTAGTAGAACTCCTCGCCACCGTGGTTGTTGCAGAGCAGGATGCGCACGTTCGGGCCGACATGCCTGATGCGCAGGGAGTTCATGTCGTAGAAGAACGCGAGGTCGCCGGTGACGAGGAAGGCGAGGCCCTCGGTCGCCTGGGACTGCCCCATGAGCGACGACATGCAGCCGTCAATGCCGTGCGTGCCGATGTTTGCAAAGACGCGGATGTCGGGCTGCAGCTCGAAGAAGTTCGTTATGCGGATGGAGTCGTTGATGCTGAGGTGAAGCACGGAACCCGATGGGACTCGCTCGACGACGTTTTTTATCGCATAGATGTTGCCCCACCCGAAGTCGGGGTGCACGACGGAGGCCGCGTACGCCGCAATGGCGTCGTGGTAGGCCAGATCGTTTGACGCCTTCTCGCCCGCCAAATCGCTCATGCGGCGGAAGAAGAACTCCGGCGAGCACTCGAATACCGTGGTTATACATCCGAAAGCGTCGCAGACGACGCCACCCTCGTCGATGAGCCAATGCTCGACGCCTGACTTCGAGCCGCGCAGCATCTCCTTGAGCCCCTGCATGATGTTCCCGCCATAGCTGATGACGATCTCGGGGGCGAACTCAGCGAACTTCTTCGGCGTGACATAACGGCTGTCGAAGCAGACGGATGTGTTTACGGCACCCTCGACTAGCGCGTTGGACATGTACTCGACCGCTATGGCGCTGTTGAACCGCCTGAAGAACTCCCCCAGGGCCTCCTTGAGACCGTCTGTGGGCTGACCCTGTCCGCAGGCCACGAGGACGCGCGAGCAAGACCGGAGCCTCGCTGCGCGGGCAAGCCATTCCGCATCGGGGGACTCGTGCTCGACGCGAGCGATCCTCCTGACCTTAGGGAGCTCGGAGGTTGTAAAGGATGTGCTGTACCAGCGCGATGGAACGTTGACCTGGACCGGGCCGCCCCCGTGGTGGTCGAGCTCGAGCAGGGCCTCGTTGACGAGCCGCCAGCAGTGGCGGAAGTCACCGTCGTCGCGGACGATAGGCAGATTCACCGACTTCCGGACGTGTCGGTCGTACATACCAACCTGGTCGATCATCTGATCCTCGAGCTGGCCAAGCTTCGCCGGGTCGCGGTCGCTCGTGAGCACGACGAGCGGGACGTTCTGGTAGAAGGCCTCTGCCACCGGAGGCCAGTAGTTGCAGGTCGCGGTGGACGAGGTGCAGGAGATGACGACCGGCTCGCCCGCCTGCTGAGCGAGGCCGAGGGCGAAATAGCCCGCGCTGCGCTCGTCAACGACCGAGTAGCACTCGAACCAGGGGTCCTCCTCAACGGAATGGACGAAGGGGAGGTTGCGCGACCCTGCCGAGAGCACGCACTTCCGGATGCCGTACTCCTTGAGCAGGGCGATGATTATTTGGTATGACTTGAGTTCGGTGTACACGTCACTCACTCCAATCTGTGTCGGGTGCTGTTTTATCGTAGGGTGACGATTCGGACGGGTCTTCTACCGGGAGAAGGGAGACTACCTGGCGCACGACCTCACGGTCTATCTCCCTAAGGGACCATTTCTCCAGTTGGAAATCTGCTATGGTTACGCTCTCGCCGATGGGCTCGACATCTACGCCCAGCCTCTCGGCATACTGGGCAGTTTTCTCCCGCGCGAGGCGGACAACGTGCTCGCGCTTCTCCTCCACGGTCGGAGGCACGAATTCGCAGATAAGGTCAAAGCGCGTTAGTAGTTCGGGCGCGATCCTCTCTTGCAGCTCCTTCTCGTCTTTCACGTTCGATGTGAACACGACAACATAGCCGTCCATGTCGTGCTCCACGCCCATTCGATCGGTGTAGGCCCCATCCTCAAGCAGCTCCAAGAAGAAAGCCCTCACGTCTTGTTTGGTTTTCTCGAACTCATCGCAGAGGAGCACCTTCGCCTTGGCCTTCTCGACCTTGTCGTTGAGCTCTCCGCCCTCGCAGCCCACATAGCCGGAGGGGCTCCCGATGAGGCTGTTGAGAGAATCCTGCGAGCTGTACGCCTCGAAGTTAATCTTCGCAAGATAACGCTCTCCATCCGAGACCAACTCGCTAAGTACGCGTGCGGTCTCGGTCTTACCGATGCCGCTGCCTCCGAAAAGGAACATCGAGAAAATCCGCTGATCCCCCAGCGCATGCGCTAGTCTAAAATTAGTGAGGCGCTCATGAAGGTAGCACTTAAAGTTGGCGTGTCCCGTGAGCCTCTCATCGAACTCGGCCATAGTCCTAACGAACTCTCCGTCATTGAGGTCGCAAACGGAACGAGGTCCTTCCATTCCCGTCGTCATCTCTTTGGGACATTCGGGAAGCAAATCCGCCACGTCGCGGATCTCGTCGAAAAGCGACGGGAAGTTCTCAAACACCTTTGCGGAGCGGGCCTCGCTCACGAGGAAATGAGGGACGTTTGGCGCCGAAGCGAGAGGCTCTATGGATAGAAGCCTCGCGTCGGCGAGAGCCGCCTCGGAGGTGAGGTCGATGAACACCTCTATCTCGGAGTTCTCGAGCGCCGCAGAGAACTCCGAGGTCCTCTGGGAAAGTCCTTGGAGCGTAAAGACCTGATAACCGGAGCCATCGGATGCGAGCCGCGCGAGGCGGTCATACTCAGCTCTGTTAGAGAACGTGTAGAGCGGACAGCGCCTGGGCGCGAAACGACACCCCCTCTCCTCGGCCACCAAGGGCAACGCCGCCTCGAAGAGCAGCGGAAAGGTGTCAATCGCCGACTGTGCGAGCGAGTCACGGATGAGCAGGAAAGCCTCACCGTCTGCACAGGAGAGAGTCTCCTCGACGTTGAGCATAAGGTGCTGGTTTGCCGGTAGAAGTGCCACGACGTAAGACAGGTCGGAATAGAGGCGTCCCCCCTCAAAGAAAGCAGCCTTTGTGCCTCCCGTGACGTCAAACGGGACATATGAGTAGCCCTTCGACTCCAAACGGAGGGTCTCCTCGCGACATTCCTTGCCCGAGCGATAAGTATGTAGCGTAAGGCTATCCACAGAGCATCGCCTTCAGTCGGGCGAAGAAGCAAGGCTTCGCTTCCCCGGAGTCGGAAAGAACGACACCCGCGTCATCGGGGGAACCTCCGGCCACCGACGTGCCTCTGCCGGCCAGCTCATCCGCAGCCAAATCCTCGCCGACGGAATCCGCCACCTTGACGTCTTGGACAATCGCTATGAGATCGATGTAGTGGACTGGGCCGAGGAATCCCTGCGAGGCCTCTTTGGCTGGCTGCTTCGACTCCGGAGCGGGCAATGCACTCTTGATGACACGGCCTTCCCCTTCAGCGCCCTGGCTCAACCCCTTTCGTTGCAGGTCTCCGAACGTCGTGTTAGTCAGCACATCCACGTCGACGAGACCCTTATAGACACCGATGAGACTGACCTCGCCGAGGAGCAGATCGCGCATCCTGTACTTGCTCTCGAACTCGTTATCGTTCTCCGAGGGTATCTTGATTGCGAGCCATACGGGATCGTCTGTTCCGGGGAGCTTCTCCATTGCCGTGAGGACATATGCGTAGTCCTCCAGCATTGAGGAGACGATGTTGTTGACGTCTACGCCCTCGACCCTCATGCCCTTCAGCGCGTCGTGCCTCAGAACCTGCATCTGGGTAATCTCCTCCCAGTTGCAGGGCCAGAGCCTGACGCCATCCACGCGGACGAGGTCGCCGGGGGCGCAGTTCTGGATATTTGCGCACGAGGGCAGCATTTTAGCCCGCTCGAGGATGAGCTTGAGGTACGTCGACTTAGTGTGCTTCACCTCGTAGGTGTCCGCCACCTTAAAAGACTCGCTGTCGCTCAAGGTCGTCCCGAGACTCGCCCCCACGGTCGCCTTCAGGGCGGCAAGGTTTGTAGAAGCGTCCCCCTTCAACTCGGTTTTTAGAGTGTCGGAAGCCTCGGCGGTCGTCTCGACACTACTGCTCTTGCGGACCACGTTATCCATGGTCATGCAGAGTTCTATCGCCTTGGGATAGTTGAGGTAGTAGATTATGAAGTTGAGATCGTCGTTGCTCAGCGCCATGCCTCACTCCACGAACTCGGTCGGAAGCGCACCGCGCAAGAAGCATAGCGCCCGTTCGCGCTCACGCGCCAGGGCGATACGAGCTTGCGCGAAGTCTATATCCCCAGCCGCGAGGGCAACGTCGCGATAGTCCGAAAGAAGCCGGCCCTCCAGCCCGGTCATGGCAAGGAGGTTTCCGATGCGCCCTGAGAAGCGCTCCGGGGCAATCGCCACAAAGGGCTTCTCCAGGTTGACGGAGAACGCCGTGCCGTGGAAGGAGTCGGTGACCACAATCGAGGCATTAAGGAAGAGCGAGAGAAAGCGCCCGACGCTCGGGCACACGACGGCCTCCTCACCCCGACGACGCTCGTGGACCCCATAGGCGGGGCGCAGAACCCTGAGCCCCGCCGCAGCAGCGACGTCCTGCACGTACGCGTCGAACTCGGGGTTGCGGTTAAGCTGGTACACGAGCAGGTATGGGAAATCGGGCACCCAGCCGTCAGAGAGGGCCCCCCACTCGGGACGGCCGAGCATGAGCGTGGGATCCACGACGGGGACGGCACCGGGCACTCCGATGGAGTCGAGAAGCTCCGCCGCCTCGGGCTCGCGGACCGAGATGGCGTCGTAGCGCAGCAGCGCCTCGCGCATGAGGGGCTTCTCCCAATCGTCGAGCGTCGACTTGCCGATGCTGGCGGCATAGGCGATCTTCTCGGCGCCCTCTGGAGCATAGGAGAGGTAAAATGCTCGCTCGAACCCACAGTTCCACGTGCTGTTCCACACTTGGTCGCTGCCCGTAACGTAGACGTCGGCCCTGGGAGGATCGGCCTCGAGCTCCTCCGCCGAGTAGTACTTGCGCGGCGTGAGGTTCAGCATCTCGCGCCTGAACGCGTCGAGCGGGGCGCGACGGCGCGCGACCATGCGTGAAACGGGAACGCGAGCGAGCGACTTGACACCCGGCAACCCCAAGATGGGAAGCTTCTTGGCAAGCTGTCCGTTAAGTGCGCGCTCGGTCTCGTTCTCCGGGATCGCATCGTGTCGGTAGTAGTCGACCACTGTGGGTGCGACTCCCAGCGACTCGAAGACGCGCTGCGTCGCATAGGTCTGCAGGCAAGAGCCATAGTTCGGCGAGTTGTGGAGAGTGATAATTGCTGCAGTCGCGGTCACTCCGCATCTCCCCCTTTCCGGAGAATCCTTGTGTATACGAGCCCGCGAAGGGCGTTGGGCATGAGGCAGACAACTGCCTGGGGAACAAACGAGATGAAGTAGTCGGCAGCGCTGAAATACCCACATGCCAGCTGCGCCCGCTTGAAGCGCCGCGCGTGCGACAGATAGCCTCGACCTCCTCTGCGAGCGTAGAAGTCTGGGCTCACGCGCATTGCCACAAGGGCCTCGTGCACGTTGGCCGCACGGCAGCCCGAGGCAAGCATCCGGTTGAAGAGATCCCAGTCTTCGAAGTAGGGGAAGTCGGCGTTGTAACTCCCAGCGGCGAGCACCTTCGAGCGCCGGAAGGTCATGGGCGGGTGCCGGAAGGGGTTGCGGCGCTTGGAATAGGCGACGATCTCGTCGTGGGTTATGGGCAGGTCCGTCGTTGCCACGGGCTTGTCCCAGGCCTCGATAAACTCCGTCACATTGCTGCCCACCATGTCGAGTCCCTGCTCGGACATGAGAGCAAGCTGGCGCTCCATGCGCCCCGAAAGGGCGTGGTCATCGGTGTCCATGCGGGCTATGACCTCATTTGAGCACGCCTCAATGCCCCGGGCAAGCGCGTAGCCGAGGCCTCTGTTCTCGGGGTAGGAAACGAAACTGAACAGGCCGTGGTTGGCCGCGTCGTACTCGGAGAGGACGTCCTCGAGCTCGTCAGTCAGCGGGCCGTCCTTCACGACGACGACCTCCGCCGGGGGCACCGTCTGGTCGAGCATCGAGTCCAGCGCCTCGCGCAGGTACTCTGCGCGCTCCTTGGCATAGAGACTCATGAGCACGCTGTAGGGAGGGAAAGTCTGGGAATCCATACCTACCTCCCCGTCTTGTTCTTGCCGAACATCACAGAGAAGGTCTTGAAGAAGACCCGCCAGTCGGCCTTGAGGTTCGCGCCGCGCGCGTAGGCGAGCTCGAACTCCTGGCGCAGGCCGTTCTCGAAGGTCGCGAGGTTGCGCGGGCCCGACTGCCAGGCACCGGTGATGCCCTGGGGGACGGCAAGAACCTGCACTTGCTGCTCGTGTGTGAAATTCCCGAGCTCCTCGTAGGTGATGGCCCGGGGCCCGATTACGGATAGCTGCCCCACAAGCACGTTGAAGAACTGGGGCAGCTCGTCCAGGGACGTCTTGCGCAGGACGCGGCCTAGCTTGGTGATTCGGGGATCGTTTGTGACCTTGCGCTCGCGGTGCCACTCCTCAATCTGTGCCGGCGTGAGGTACTTCTCCACGTCGTCGGCATCGGCGACCATGGAGCGGAACTTGAGCACGTGGATGGGGCGGCCGAAGCGCCCCGCACGCTCGTGCGCGTAGAGGGGAGCGCCCTTAGTGTCCGCCGCGATGAATGCGCAGAGCACCGCACCGGGGATGAGCCCCACGGCACAGACGCAGAAACTGAGGCCTATGTCGAAGGTACGCTTCACGAAGCGATAACCGAACGACCTCGTGTCGAGCGCACGGGACTCTGCGGCGAACTCGCGCGAGCCCGGGAGGCTCACCGTCCCCGTGTCTACCTCAGCGCCGACCCCAGCACCCGCCGCGTCCTCGCGCCGGTCCATGGTCTGAGCAATGAGCGCCGCGCCTTCGGGCGCATTGCTCTCTGTTATTTCTTTAGCAGCCACAGTCATACTTACGTCCCTGTCCCCCAGGGATCCCCCAATCGATAAATTCAAAATGCGAACGAATTGCCGGCGCAACGTCTCCCTTACGTCTTACTGGGCACGTCCAACGGAAGCAGCTCCCTAAATGCGGAGTCGCCTTCGCCCACGTCCACCAGGCACCAGCGCTTATGACGGTCGATCTTCATTACACGGGCCTCTTGCCCCACCAAGGGCCCCTGCTCTATGTGCAGCACGCCGTCTTCTATGCGGGCCACGCTGTTGCGCACCACGCCGTCGTCGTCGAGCACGCTGCGGTACCAGTCCTGCGCATCGTCCGGCATGGGCGCATAGGCCCGCTCCCTGCTGCCAGCAATGCGGCAGCCAAAGCTCAACTGGGCCAAAGCCCTATCGAGCAGGGCGGCATCGCGCGTGGCGACGAAGAAGTATTCCTTGTACATAGGTTTGGTTTGGAGCGACCAGGCGCCGTCCCGCTTAAACCAGAACTCCTTTTGCATCACAAAAGCGTCCTGCATCAGCTCGTGCGGGATTATGCGGCGGACTTTTTCACAGGTCTCGCGCTCTTTACCATGGGGAGTGTGGACCAGATACCAGCGGACGCGGCCATGCTGGCTGTTGGTAGTGGCGCCACTAAAGGCGCCGGGCAGCTGCTCTTGGCGCCGCATTGTCTGTTCCATCTCTCGCCCCCTTAACTTGCATCCGCGACGCACACGAATGCAGGGGCGTTAAGAACAGGCTTCTCGCTCGCAGCTAGGCGCAGTCGCAAAAGTACAGGTTTTTGTAGAGGCGTATGGAGATGCACCCATTCGGGTTGATTTCCGATCTCAGCCGAACACATTGATCGGATAGGCCGTTTCCGCAGTTAGCCGAACGCCCCCGCGGCCCCTCCTGGGGTCCGGGGGCGCCGTTTTCCCAGTTGAAGGAACGGTGGAGATGTGTTTCGATAGGTCCGGTGGCCATGCTCCGCCCGCCGCCCGGCACCTCTTCCCAGACTCAGCCGGACGGTCGGTCCGTCTATTCCGTTTTTCTTCCAGGCTAGGCCAGCGGGGCATCGCCCCTCTCTGCGCGCGCCCTCTCGATGAGCCCCGGCGTCAGGTCGAGTTCGCCGATGGGCACGTCCCCCACGCCGTAGGCGTCCAGCAGCGCCGCCGCGTCCTCCCCGAGCATCGCCCTGAAGGCGCGCGCGGGCGTCGCGAAGCCGAGCGCGCCGCGGGGCTCGGAGTTCACGTGCGACATGGCCAGCGCCAGGTCGGCCGGGGCGAGCCGGTCGAACCTGATTCCGGCGCCCTTGGGCAGCAGCTTCCTGATCTCGACGTGGTTGCGCTCGCAGGCGCCCTTCTGGTCGCTGCGCCTGGGGTCGCAGTAGAACAGCCTCGTCTCGCCCGGCCCCTCGCCGAGCAGCGCCGCGATCGCCGCCTCGTCGGAGAACTCGGCGCCGTTGTCGGTGAGGACGGCGCGGAACACGCGGCGCGTCCCGTCGGCGCCGAGGATGGCCCGGACGCCCTCCAGGGCGTCCGCGACGCACCCGGCGGTCTTCTCCTCCAGCGGCAGCGCGAGCTGGAGCCTGCTGGGGCGGTGCAGCAGCGTGAGCAGGCAGGCGGAGTCCTCCCGGGCCCCCTCGACGGTGTCCATCTCCCAGGCCGCGGCGCACGCGTCCTCCCCGAGGGCGAGGAACGCGGCGTATGACCTGCGGGCGGAGTGGCGCGTGGCCGCCCGGACGGCGGCGCGCCTCCTCGGCCTGTAGCCGACCTTGCGCCTGAGCTCCATGTTGGTCATGCCGTCGTAGCCCGCCGCGACCCAGCGGTAGATGGTCGACGGCGACAGGTCCACCGGGCCGCCGTTGCGCGCCGCCATCTGCTCGGGCGACAGCCCCCGGCGCAGGCAGTCCCTGATGGCCTCCAGCCTGGCCGCCGCGGCGGGCTCGTCGGCGTCTATCCCGCGCCTGGACGAGACGAGGACCGAGTCGGCGCACAGCTGCGCGGCCCGGGCCTCGTAGAAGACGTGCGGGCGGCGCTTGCAGCCGATTGCGCGGTACCGGCCGCAGCCGTTGCAGCATCGCGGCCATGCCGCCAGGCGCGGGCAGGCCGCCGACAGGTCGGCGGAGGCGTCCACGCGCTCGCCGCGCCTGGCCTTCGGCGCCGTCACGAACCTGTGCGACGCCACCTCGGCGCTCACCGTCGAGGGCGACCTGCCCAGCTCCCTCGCGATCTCCCTGCACGACGCCCTGCGCTCCAGCATCCTCTGGACCGTGTCCCGCTCGTGCCTCGTGAGCCTTCCGTAGGCCCTCGGGACCGCCTTTGCGGAGCCACTTTTCTTCTTTCCGGACATGCCGTCCTCCGATCTCCCGGGGCCGGCCGATCCGGCCCTCAGGGTATCGGGTTCCCACATTCATCCGCACATGTGCGGATGAATGTGGGAAGTGTTCGGATGAAGTTGATAATCAAGG
>DBFWDM010000163.1:0-1048 GCA_048484635.1 Collinsella sp. | reverse complement strand
CGGCCTTAACTCTTCTATGACGTTCTACGACGCCATGCTGCCCGACATTACCACCGACGAGCGCATGGACGCCGTGTCCAGCTCGGGCTATGCCTGGGGCTACATCGGTTCCACCGTGCCGTTCATCATCTGCCTGGCGCTTATCATGGGTGGCCCCGCTCTTGGCGTCCCCACCATGCTGGCAACGCGTCTGTCGTTTGTCATCACCGGTGCCTGGTGGCTCATCTTTACCCTGCCGCTCATTCGCACCTATAAGCAAAAGTACGGTCGCGAGCGCGGTCCCCAGGACACCATCGGCCACATCGTGGGCGGCGTGTTCTCCGAGGTCGGACACACCATGCGCGAGATCGCCCACAACAAGACCGTGCTGGTCTACATGATCGCGTTCTTCTTCTACATCGACGGTGTGCACACGGTTATTTCCATGGCAACCAGCTACGGATCGGCTCTTGGCATCGATTCGACCCAGCTGGTGCTGGCGCTGCTCGTCACGCAGTTTGTGGCCTTCCCGTCCGCCATCATCTACGGCAAGCTCGCCGGTCGCGTGGGCACACTCAACATGATCATGGTGGCCGTCGCCGCCTATATGGGCATCGTGCTCTTTGCCGCGTTTTTCTTAAAGACCGCCTTTGAGTTTTGGGTGCTCGCCATTTTGGTCGGCTTGTTCCAGGGTGGCGTGCAGGCGCTCAGCCGCAGCTATTTTGGCCGCATCATCCCCAAAGAAAAGTCCAACGAGTACTACGGCTTCTTCGATATCTTTGGCCGTTACGCAAGCGTTATGGGCACCTTCCTGGTGTCGGTTGTCACCTCGCTGACCGGCAACCCGTCGCTGGGCGTCCTTTCTATTGGCGTTCTGCTGGTTGTTGGCTTTGTGCTGCTGGTCCGTCTGTCCCGCATGACTCGGGCAGCAGAGCATGCCGCATAGGAGCGAGCGGCTATTGTGCCTGTCCACGGTACTCTTTTGGGGTTATCCGCAATAAACATTGCGACTTGCGAGCAATGATTTGCCCAAGTGGGTATGATGGAATCAGCTAGGTCGCGGGGCGTC
>DBFWDM010000162.1:0-5231 GCA_048484635.1 Collinsella sp. | reverse complement strand
GAGCTTCTGGCCGAGCTTGGCGGCACCGGCCGGGCACACCTCAACGCAGCGACCGCAGGCCACGCACTTGTCCTTCTCGACCTTGGCGACATAGGCCGAGCGCGACAGGTTGGGCGTGTTGAACAGCTGCGAGGTGCGCAGGGCATAGCACACGTTGACGTTGCAGTTGCAGATGGCGAAGATCTTGTTCTCGCCGTCGATGTTGGTGATCTGGTGCACAAAGCCGTTGTCCTCGGCCTGGCGCAGGATGTCGTAAACCTCGTCGCGCGTCACGTAATGGCCGCGGTCGGTCTCGACCACGTAGTCGGCCATATCGCCCACGGCGATGCACCAATCGGCCGGGTCGTCGGCGCAGCCCTCACCCATCACGCGACGGCTCGCGCGGCAGCTGCAGGTGCTAGCGGCATATTTGCCATCGTATTTGTCGAGCCAATGCTCGATATGCTCGATCGGCACCGACGTGCTCGCGGCATCGATAGCCTTCTCGACCGGAATGACATGCATGCCGATGCCGGCACCACCGGGCGGCACCATCGGCGTGGCCTTGGACAGCGGTCCCTTGGACGCCTGCTCAAAGAACTTGGCATAGACCGGGTGCTCCTCGAGCTGGCTCACGCGCATGTTGAGAAACTCAGCGGAACCCGGCACCAGCATGGGCAGCACCCACTGCTTGGCGCGCTCGGGGTTTTCCCAGTTGTACTCGAGCAGGCCCGTGTAGCTCATATCGTCGAGCATCTTCTCGATATCGGCTTCGGGCATGCCGGTGAGCTTGACCATCTCGGGCAGCGTATAGGGACGGCGCATCTTCATCTTGCAGAGCACTTCGGCCTGCTCGTCGGTTGCAGCCTCGGCAAACGACCAGTACTCGTAGCCCAGCAACTCATCGCGATGCAGCAGACGGTTGGTGCAGTGCTCGCACAGCTTGACGATGGCCTCGCGCGGATGCTCCGGCAGCGGCGGCACGAACTCCGAACCGATGTCGGGCTCGGTGTAGCTAATCCCCGGTCCGTTGAGAATCATGGTTGTCCCTTCTCTTGCCACAGCCCGGCGGGACCGCGGCGCCCCTCTTTTTTTGCAGGCCGAGCATGCCCCCATGCCGTTCACCCACCATTGTTGACATTGTGTCAAAAATAGTATTGACGAACCGTCAACAATATTCAAGACTGTTAGGCGAACGGTCAGGCAAAAGAGGATGAAAGGCGGCAAAACATGGGCAACAACACAGCAGGTACCTCTGTGGTCGATGCCGTCCCCGCATCCGATAGCGCGGCAAAGCGCCTGACGGGCGACGAACGCCGTCGCGAGATCCTCGATGCCGTGCGCACCGTAAGCTCCGAGCTGGGCGTGTCCCACCTATCGGTATCGGCCGTGACCAAGCGAGCCGGCTGCACGCGTTCATTGTTCTACCACTACTTCGCCGACATGGACGCCGCCGTCACCGCCGTCATGGACGAGGCAATCGACGGTTTTATCTCCGAGCTCGAGCAGTGGAATGCCAACCGCACCGTCGGTGATATCGAGGGCGCGCTCGACACCGTCGCCCCGCTCTTTAAGCGCCTGGTCGCCAGCGGCCACGAACTGCCGCACACTCTGACCTCCAACAGCGGCGCGCTCTACGGCGGCTTTTTGCACAACGTGGTCCAGCGTGTGGCGCAGTATATCTGCGACACCACCGTGGTGGATTTTGTCGCCCATCATGAGCTACGCATCGACCATGTCTACGAGACGTTCTACACCCTCATCATGGGGTTGTTGATGTATATCCGCACGCACCCCGATGTGCCCGACGAGACGGTCAAGGAAATCATCGCCTCGACACTCCACATCGAGGGCTATACCGCCAAGTATCCGGAGCGCAAGCCCCAGAACTGACGACATTTGGTCAAACTGCCCGCGATCGGAAGAGGGGCCGCGGGCTTGTGAAAGGAGAGCGGCATGCTGTTCGATGTTTGGGGTAGCGATACCCTTATCCACTGGGCCGGCTGGGCCATGGTCTTTATCGGCCTGATCGTGCTCAACGAGGTCGGCCGCCGCACCAAGCTCGGCGCGGCCATCATCTTTGGCGTGGCTCCGCTAGCCATGACCATCTACTGCGTCGCCATCGCCGTCGGCGTTTCGCAGGGTGCCGAGTGGGCGCTCACCAACCCCACCCATGTGTACCAGAACAGCTGGTTCCACTACGCCAAGGTCTACGCGGCGTTGGCCGGTTGCTGGGGCTTCATCGCCATTAAGTATCAGTGGGGCAAGATCGGCAAGGCGCACTGGTTCCGCGCGTGGCCGTTTGTGATCGTCGCCATCAACATCATGATCGCCGTCGTGTCCGACTTCGAGAGCGCCTATCACTTCTTTGTCCTGGGCGAGTCCACCTGGGTCACCTCCGAAGGTGCTACGCAGTTGGCCGGCTGGAACAACGTGTTCAACGGCATCGCCGGTATCATCAACATCTTCTGCATGACCGGTTGGTGGAGCGTCTACGCCTCCGAGGACAAGACCGACATGCTGTGGCCCGACATGACCTGGGTCTACATCATCGCCTACGACATCTGGAACTTCTGCTACACCTACAACTGCCTGCCCACCCACTCCTGGTTCTGCGGCTTTGCGCTGCTGCTGGCGCCCACCGTCGCCGCCTTTATCTGGAACAAGGGCGGCTGGATCCAGAACCGCGCCTTTACGCTGGCCATTTGGTGCATGTTTGCCCAGGTGTTCCCGTACTTCCAGGAGGAGTCCATCTTTGTGACCCACTCCACGCTCGACCCCGGCGCCGCTACCGCGGTCTCGATCGCCGCACTGGTCGCCAACGTCGCCGCGATCACCTACATCGCCTACCGCGCCAAGAAGCTCGGCCGCAATCCCTACAAGCAGGATGTCTTTGAGGGCACCAGCGATTGGGAGAAGGCCACCGCTCGCCGTGCCAAGGTTGATTACGCGCACGCCGAGTAACATGTTGGCCGCTGTTGGCACTTGGGCATAGGCCCGCTCACCAGGCCTTTCAATCCAATGTCTCGCAGAGCCCCCGAAAAGCGTTTCGCTCGCTTTCCGGGGGCTTTTTGTCGTTGCGCCTCTATTCATCTATTCAAAAACACGCGCATATATAAAATCGGATTTCAAATCATGCGGCGGCTCTATGGAGCCCCGTTTTTGGGTACATTGTTGTCCCGATATTGAGCTTGGGGGATATATGAAAGATGAGACGATGGGCCAAGAGGATGCGGTCCAAGATGCAGAAGCGTGTGCCGAGGCCCTGGAGAGTCTAGACCAGATCGCGCTGGCCGAGATTACGTTTGACGATTCGAGCGTTGATGTGCAGGATGAGCCGGAAATCGAGGCGCAGCTCGATGATCAGGATGCAAAAGACGATGGCGCCGCGTCCACCGAAGACGAGGCAGGTCACGAAGACACCAAAAGCGAGGCCGGCAATCAGCCCGAATCCGACACGGGCGAGGAAACCGTCTTGCTCGACAGCTTGCCGGCCGAGGATTCGCTGACCCGCGAGCTTCCTGGCCTGGGTTCCGCACCAGCCGTGGACGAGACCATCGCCATGGGCGATATTCCCCTACCGTCCGTTCCCTCGGCACGCGAGGCCGAGGTTCGTCATCGCAAGATGTCGCCCAAGCGCCGCAATCTGATGGTCGCCGGTATCGTGGCCGCCGCGCTCGTCGCCAGCGGTGCAGGCTATGCTGCCTGGAACGGATATCAGCAAGAGCAGGCTGCCATCGCCGCCGCCAATGCCCACACGATGATGTCGGTGCAGATTGGCGTACATGCCGCGGGCCTCGACTGTTCCACCGGCTCCAAGATTCCCGTACAAGTGAGTGGCCAGGATTCTGACGGATCCTCCGTGAGCGAAACACTCTATGTTGACGAGCACGGCCGTGGCATCAAACTGCTGCCCGGCGATTACACGCTCTCCATCGCTGCCTCCCCCATCGCGTCCGACGGCACCGTCTATACCGTGCCGACCACCAAGGCGCAGGTCACGATCAAGAGCGACGGACAGGACCTAAGCAGCCAGGCCGCCTTTAAGCTCAAGGTGCCTTCGGCCGACACGGTAACCGACGACCAGATCGATGCCGCCGCCAAATATGCCGAGGAGGGAGGCGCGAGCTCCGCCGCCACCGCCAAGGTGCTCCAGCAGGCGGCAACCGCGCGGCGCGACGCCGCCGTCAATGCCGTGAGCGCGCAAAAGGCACAGGCAGCCCGCGATGCTGACGCTCGCCACAAGGCAACCGACCTCTACCAGCTCGATATCCCCGTCGAGTGGTACGGCAAGGTCGAGACTTGGCAAAATGGCAGCACGCTATGCATCTATCTTGCCGGCGACAGCGATACGCCGATCGTGACGCTCGTCGCGGTGCGCGAGGGCGAGAGCTTTACGCCCGATGAGGGCGATACGGTTTTGGGTGCGGCCAATCTGGGCAACGGTTATACCGTCTATGCCAGCGGCCCCGTCTATCCGTACGTGGTGCCCCAGACTATCAACGGGCGCACCCAGGATCCAGTGTCGACCTACCCCATGGACGCGGCCATTGAGCTTGTCGAGCTTACGACCGGCAACCGCTATACCTATAGCCAGATCAAGAACGTGCTGGTCGGCAAAGACGGCAAGGCCGACGCCGCCGCCAAACTCGAGACCGACTACCTCGCCCAGATTCTCCTGCCGAGTATCAAAGCCCAGGACTAGCCTGGCGCAGCAAGGTGCTCCCCAACCGTGATGAGGGAGCCAGGAGGTCCTGACCCCACAGGTCCATAGATGATTAGGCAAGGAGCCACTTCCATGCGGGCACAACGTGGACCACACCGTGCTCGCATGAAATATCGGTCTGTTCATCCATGGTAACGATTGCCGACTCGCCAAGATCGAACTGGGCCATCGAGGCATCAAGCGCGGCAATTTCGCGCTCGCGCGTTTTCTCACGTGCCATATCCGCACTCACCTGAATCAGGCTATAAGCCCGCATGAGAAGCGCGTCCCCAGCCACAAAGTCCACCTCATGGCTTTTGCTCTTCTCTTTGATCAGCAGGCGGCAGACCGAGCCGGTCCTCACCGCGGGAGTCTTTCTTCTTAGCGCATTGAACACTGCGGTCTCGAGCCTCTGGCCCTGGTCCAATGCCGATGCGGGAGAGAATGCTCCAAACATCGCAGGGTCGACAGCGTAGACCTTAGACGCAGACCGCATGTTATTTGCCAGTGAACGCGTGAACTCCGGCACAGAAAATAACAGGTAGGC
>DBFWDM010000161.1:0-4050 GCA_048484635.1 Collinsella sp. | reverse complement strand
ATCTCCTTGACCGAGACCGTGCCCTGCTCTTCGAGCAGCTGACGAACCTTATCCTGTCGCTCTGCCTTAATCACGATGAATCCTCGCCGTTCTTTGCGCGCATATCATTCAAACAGTAACGAACAAATTGTATCAGACTCGCGCGCGTCAAAAATCAACGCCCGCACAGCTCCAATCATCACTTTTTTGGGAAAAATACCCCCTGCTTTAGTGGGGTGTAGTGATAATCTCGCCTGTTCGCGCTACAGTTTGTCGGAAATACCTCGATGTTAGGAACCAAATGATCACTTCCGAGCTTTTCGGCACCGCGCCGTGCGGTACCCCCGTTCATCGTTACACCCTCAACGGGCCCGAGATCTGCGTTCGCATTATGGACTATGGCGCCACCGTGTTGGGTATCGATGTGCCCGACATTCCCGGCAACGTGCGCGATGTGGTGCTGGGCTTCGATAAGCTCGAGGATTACTTTGACAACCCCGCCTGCTTTGGCGCGACCATCGGCCCTGTGGCCAACCGCACTGCGGGTGCAACGATCGCCATCGCCGGCACGGACTGGCATATGCCGGCCAACGAAGGCGTCAACAACCTGCACAGCGATCTTGAGCATGGTCTGCACAAGCGCGTGTGGGACGTTGAACTCGACGAGACTCACAACGCCGTTCGCATGACCACCTCGCTTGAGGATGGCGAGCTGGGTCTCCCCGGCAACCGCACCTTTACGGCCGTGTTTACCGTGACGCGCACCGGCGTCTTCCGCATCGAGTATGGCTGCGAGAGCGACCGCGCAACCTACGTGTCCATGACCAACCACACGTACTTTAACCTTGCCGGTCATAACGCCGGCATGGACTGCGAGCACTTCTTTGTTGCCAACGCTGCCCACTACCTGCCCATTAACGAGCAGAACATCCCCACCGGCGAGATTGCTCCGGTCGAGGGCACGCCGTTTGACTTCCGTGAGCTGCGCCCCGTCGCTCCCGGCATGGAAGCCGACGGCCCGCAGATTAAGCAGGCACGTGGCTACGACCACTGCCTGTGCATCGATGGCTATCAGTACGGCCGTAATCTGCGCCGCGCGATGCACGTCGAGGAAATGTGGACCGGTCGCGAGCTGGACTACTACACCACCGCACCGGGCGTGCAGCTCTACACCGGCAACTGGCTGGGCGACGAGCACGCCAAAGACGATGCCAACTATGGCTGGGGCGCCGGCTTTGCCCTCGAGGCCGAGATGTACCCCGACACGCCGCACCAGCCGCTGTTCCCGCAGGGCATTGTGGGCCCGGGTCACCCCTACAGCAATGTGATCGAGTACCACTTTATGAGGCACTAAGCCCACAACGCAACATATCGCACAGCAGCGCCCGCCGGCACCACCGCCGACGGGCGCTTTGCTACCTAGTCATTGGGGACGTTCTTAAATGACTAGTTGGATGGGGTCGGGATTGGAGCTGGGGAGATAACGGATTTCTAGTTCTATGCCGAGTTCTTGCAGCTCTTTGAAGGCGGCGATGTCCGTATTGTCTACGGCAACGGCAGGAGTTGCGGAGCGCTTGCCCTCACCCGCCCGCATATGGCCAATGCTGATCTTGGCGATCGGCACACCACCCTTAACCAGCGCGAGCGCATCGACGGGTGAGGCTACCATGATCAGAATCCACTGACGCGGCGTTGCGGTATGAATGATGTCGATGGTCCTTTGCACCGAGAAAAACCGTGTCCAGACGCCTTCTGGCGCCGCCACCCTCATGGGTGCCCATTGGCGCGAATCCGCCGCGATCTCATCGTTGACGATTAGGACAAGGTTGGAACCCACGGCTTCGTTCCACAGCTCAACGTCTTGCCCGTAAATGAAACGGTCGTCGATACGTGTGAGAAGAATCTTGGGTTGAGCCATCGCTGCCCCATTCTGCTTGAGATCCGCAAGAGCAAGACATCACGTCACCAATATTAGTGCATTTAAAGTGAGAAAAGCCGTCAGAACCCTTGCGCGGATGTGCGATGTCCCGTATCATAGACAGCCGTTGACGCCTCAGTTGCGTCACCACATGGCCGCCAGCGTAGCTCAGTTGGTAGAGCACCGCTCTCGTAAAGCGGGGGTCACCGGTTCGAGCCCGGTCGCTGGCTCCATTGCACAAGATAGCCGCCCTCGGGCGGCTTTTTTGTTGCCGATTTCGGGCACACATCCGCCAATCCAGGCACAACGCCGCCGGCAACTCCCCTACTCAACAAAAAGCCCCGTCAACCGCAATCCCCAAAGGAACCACGATCAGCGGGGCTTAAACGCGCTCCCCAAGGGGAACCACGCTAGCTCAGCCGAGCAGTTCGCTATTCCTCCCAGTAAGCGTCTGCAAGCAGCTTAAAGCAGATCTTCTTGACCGGCTGCGCGCCATCGCCCGGGAACTCGAGCGTGGGCATGTGAGGCTCGCCGGCAACGAACAGCGCAAACTTATCGTCAGCAAGATCGCCGGCAATCGAAGCGTCGGAATCGACCAGATCGTAGTCGTCCTTCTCGTCAAACTCCTGGACCAGCGTCAGGCTGCCCGTGGCAACCTTAAAGGCCTCGCGACCCTCGACATCGATCTGCAGGTCGTGATAGCGCTGATGCGTCTCATAGTGAGCCTCGGCCTCGGGACGCGTCGTAGGAGCCATGACGTTCGCAAAGACCTTGTTGCCCAGAATCGGATGGCTGCCGACCTCGAGCTTCGCCGGATCGTTCTCCTCGAGCCAATCGATCAGCACGTCGAGGCCCTTGAGCATTCCGCGATACTCCTCGATATCGCCCAATGCACCGTAAATCATCTAAATCCCCTTTCGGATCGCTTCTTTGGCGGCTACTCGGTAAACGCGTTACCGACGCTGTTGCCACCCACATACGTCTCGACCAGGGTAAGGTCGGGATTGAACACGACAAAATCGGCATCGCGGCCAGGCATAATGCTGCCACATTTATCCTCGACGTGAGCAGAGCGCGCGGGCACCTCGGTCGCCATGCGAATGGCGATATCGGCGCTCGCAAGACCCCAGTCGACGATGTTCTTGACGCCCTGTGCGAGCGTGAGCACCGAGCCGGCGATAGCAGAGCCATCGGCAAGCCAGCAAAGGTTGTCCTTCATAATGACATCCATGCCACCGCTGGTGTACTTGCCCTCGGGCATGCCGCCACAACCCAGGCAATCGGTGATCAGCACCGTGTGCTGCCAGCCCTTGGCCTGCAGCAGGGCCTTGATAGCAGCAGGATTCACATGCTTGCCGTCGCAAATGATCTCGGCATAGGTGTTGGGCGTGGTCATAGCGGCGCCCACAACACCGGGCTCACGGTGATGGAGGCCGCGCTGGCCGTTATAGGTATGCGTAAAGCAGCTGGCGCCAGCATTGATGGCGGCGGCACACTCATCATAGGTGGCATCAGAGTGGCCAATACAGGTCACGACGCCCTTTGCGCTCAGAGCCGCAGCATAAGCGGCAGCGCCATCGCGCTCGGCCGCCATGGCGCTCTTGACGATACGACCGCCGGCGGCCTCCTGCCACTCGTCAAAAACTTTCTCGGACGGGTCGATCAGATAAGCAGGGTTCTGGGCGCCCACATGCTTCATGGTAAAGAACGGACCCTCAAGGTAGATGCCCTGAATACGAGCACCGCAGAACTCAGGTCCACGCTCTTCGTCCGCCTGTGCAATGGCAGCGCAGGCGTCCCTGATCTGCTCCACACCGTCGGTAAAGGTCGTAGGCAGCCAGCTGGTGGTACCACGACGTGCGAGCTCGGTCGAGCTGATGTTGATGCCCTCGGCATCGTTATCGGTCGTGGCATGGTTATAGAAGCCATGAATGTGGGTGTCCACCATGCCCGGCGCAATCCATGTACCCGAATAATCTTTGATCTCACAAGCGGGCTCATCGGCCTGCCAGGCGCCAAAGACGCCGTCTTCGACCATGAGGTAGCCGCCCAGCTGCGGCCCCGCCGGCAAAAAGAACTTGTCGGCCTTAATAGCATACGTGCTCATCTATGCTCCCGTACCCGCAGTGCGTTTTAGGGCGGATCAAAAACCA
>DBFWDM010000160.1:0-14705 GCA_048484635.1 Collinsella sp. | reverse complement strand
TGTTATTTTTGACATGGATGGAACGCTGGTCGATACCGAGCGTTTGGGGATTAAGGCCTGGAAGGCAGGCGCCGCTGAGCTGGGGCTCGCGATTGATGAAGCGCTGATCCATCAGTTTATCGGCCGCACGCTGCCCGATGTCATGGACATCCTCGATAGGCATTACGGCAGCCATGAAACCACCGAGGCGGTCTATGTCCGCCACAAGGAGATTCGCGACGAGATGGTCAAGACCGAGCCGGAGCTTAAGGCCGGCGCCGCCGAGTGCCTAGACGAGCTGCTGGCTGCGGGCTATCACGTGGGCCTAGCGACGTCGTCGCGCCTCGTTACGGCCGAGCGCAACCTTAAGATGGTCGGTCTTTTTGACAAGTTTGAAACGGTAACGTGTGGCGAGGACGTCGTGCACGGCAAGCCCGACCCCGAGATGTATCTGCTTGCCTGCGAGCGTGCGGGCTTTGCCCCCGAGGAGTGCGCCGTGGTCGAGGATTCGCGCAATGGTTGCGTCTCGGGCATCACGGCCGGCTGCCACGTCTTTGCCGTCCCCGATATTGTGCCGCTGCCGCAGGACGTGGTGGATGGCTGCGAGGCCGTGCTCGATACGTTGTTCGACCTGGCGGCGGCAATCAAGACTGTGCGCTAGAAAATTGCGGCGTTGAAACGAGCGATTGCTCACGTTTGCGCTTAAGCAAAAGGGGTCCGGCAATGGTCGGGCCCCTTTTGCTTAAGCGGCGACTTAGCATACTCGCGGGCGTGCTATAGATACGCACCGAGGTTGATGGCCGTGGCGTCGGTCTGGCTGCTTGCCTGGGTGCTGGCGCGTTCCAGTAGGAACGGACGTACCAGTTCTTGGCGGTTGATATCCTCGGCGGCGACTGCGGTGACGGTACGCGCTGCGGAGCCGACACGGATATGCTTGGTCTTTGCCGGGGCCTTGTTCTCAATTTGCTCCATGAGCAATTGAACGCCCTTGCGGCCAATCTCGTAGCCCGGGGGCGCTACCGTAGTGAGCGGGACCGATCCGCTCCAAGCGAGCGGGTTGCCGTCGCATCCGGCCACGCGTACTTGCCCGGGGACAGAGATGCCCTTGTCGACCAGTGCCGAAACGACGCCCGAGGCCAACACATCGGTCAGGCCGACGACAAAATCGGGACGTTCGTCCGCGGGGCGCTCGGCGATTTGGGCACCGATGCCGTAGCCGTCGGCGGCGGTATTCCATTCGCCGGCATCGATGACTTCGATCTTGATATCGGGGTGCAGGGCGAGCGCCTTATGAATGCCAAGGACGCGCAGGGTGAGTTGCATAAATGCTGCTCGGCCGACGACGACAATATGGTGCGCGCCGCGGGCGATGGCAAGTTCGGCAATGATGCGACCCTGGGCCTCATTGTCGGCCGCTACGTAGTAGCCGGGCTCGGAGCAATGGATGTCCAGATGGACGATCGGCACGGGCATCTTGGTCATGGCGGGGTGCCAGTCGGGGGATGCCATGGGCTGAACCATGACGCCGGACATCTGGGTGCCCATAAAGTAGCGCAGGTAATGATCCTCGAGAATATCGTCGTTATCGGCGTTGGCGATGAGCAAGTCGTAGCCGTGCTTGCGGGCCTCGTTGTGGGCGCCGCTGGCGATTTGGAGCGAAAAGCCGTGATCGAGACGGGGGAGCACCAGGCCAAAGGACTTGGTGGCGCCGCCCGCGAGCTGACGGGCGCTTTGGTTGGGCAGGTAGCCAAGGCGATTGATGGTCTCGTTGATGAGCTTGAGGGTCTCGGGGCGCAGCTTTTCGGGGTGGTTGAGCGCGTTGGAAACCGTGCCCAACGAAACCCCGGCCTCGCGCGCGACGTCGCTGATTTTTACCTTTGCCATAGCGGCCCCTTTGATGCGTTTCAAGTACAAGCCAGATTGTAGCATCCCAAACCTACCAAAAAGGGACAGGTTTATTTTGGCAGGTTTATCTGGGGAAACGCCGTTGCCAGCGCGACCACCACGAAGGGGGCAGGTACCTTTGTGGTGGTTTGGACCGGCTGGACGTGTGTGCATCGAGTGGTATCTAAGTTGAGATACCACTTCTGGTATATCAGCTTGCGTTTGCGTGAGTACAATACTCGAACGTTATGCGTCTCAGCGCCCCCTGTGCGTGGACGTTTTGCAGTCAAGCGGACGAAGGGATTTATCCTATGTGCGGAATTGTCGGCTACACCGGCTCTGATATTGCAAAGAACATCCTGGTCACGGGCCTCAAGCGTATGGAGTATCGCGGCTATGACTCCTCGGGCGTCGCGCTCGAGGTGGGCGAGGGCGCCGCGGCGCACCTCGACGTCATCCGCCGCGTGGGCAAGGTCGCGGGCCTGGAGAGCGAGCTTTCCAACATCGACAGCGACGCTACCTGCGGTATCGGCCACACTCGTTGGGCCACCCACGGCAAGCCCTCCGTCGTTAACGCTCACCCCCACACCAGCTGCGACGGTCGTATCGCCATCGTCCACAACGGCATCATCGAGAACTTCGCCGAGCTGCGCGAAGAGCTGGAGGGTCGCGGCCACCACTTTAAGAGCGAGACCGATACCGAGGTCTTCGCGCATCTGATCGAAGAGGCTTATGCCGAGACGCACGACCTGATGGCCTCCGTGCGCGAGGCGTGCACCCACGTGGTCGGTGCCTATGGTCTGGCCGCCGTGTGCGCTGACGAGCCCGGCGTGATCGCCGTGGCCCGCAAGGATTCCCCGATCGTGGTCGGCGCGGGCGAGACCGGCTCCTATGTTGCTTCCGATGTCATCGCGCTTATCGACGCCACCCGCGATGTCGTGGTGCTCGAGGACGGTCAGTTTGCCAAGCTCACGCCCGCAGGCGTCGAGTACACCGACGAGGCCGGCAACGTTATCGAGCCCAAGATCACCCACATCGACTGGGACCTGGACATGGCAGAAAAGGGCGGTTATCCCGACTTTATGCTCAAGGAGATCCACGAGCAGCCGCGCGTCGTGCGCGACACGCTGGTTGGTCGTATGACGCCGGCCGGCGAGCTCGACATCGACGAGCTGGGCCTTTCGCTCGAGGAACTCAACGATATCGACCGCGTCTACGTGATCGCTTGCGGCACCAGCTATCACGCTGGCCTCATTGCCAAGAATCTCATTGAGGGCTGGGCTCGCATCCCCACCGAGGTGGAGGCGGCCAGCGAGTTCCGCTATCGCAACCCCATCATCACGCCGACGACGCTCGTCGTGGCCGTGTCCCAGTCGGGCGAGACGGCCGACACTCTCGCCGCCATCCGCGATGCGCGCATCAAGGGTGCCAAGGTCTTCGGCATCACCAACGTGGTGGGCAGCCCCGTGGCGCGTGAGAGCGACGGCGTCATCTACACCAAGGCCAACAAGGAGATCGCGGTCGCCTCGACCAAGAGCTTCATCGGCCAGGTTGTGAGCCTTACGCTTTTGGCTCTGCTGCTGGCGCAGGTCAAGTACCGCTTGACCACCAAGCAAGCGCGCATGCTGTTCCGCGAGCTTTCCGATACGGCCGAGCAGATCCAGTGGATTTTGGATACCCAAACCGAGGCCGTGCATGAGGCCGCCCTGCTGTGCAAGGACGCGCAGTCGGCGCTGTTCGTGGGCCGTGGCATGGGTGCCGCTATTTCCTACGAGGGCGCGCTCAAGCTCAAAGAGGTCAGCTACCTGCACGCCGAGGCCTACGCCGCCGGCGAGATGAAGCACGGTCCCATCGCGCTGATCGACCCGGGCTTCCCTGTCATCGCCGTGGCCACCAAGAGTGCCACCTACGACAAGACCGTGTCGAACCTCATGGAGTGCAAGGCGCGCGGCGCCAAGGTCATCGTCGTTGCCACCGAGGGCGACGAGGAGATCAACAAGATCGCCGACTGCATCATCCGCGTGCCGGCAGTCCGCGACGTGTTCAGCCCCATCACGGCGAGCGTCCCGCTGCAGCTGCTCGCCCGCGAGGTCGCCATCCTGCGCGGCTGCGACGTCGACCAACCCCGAAACCTGGCGAAAAGCGTCACGGTCGAGTAGTTGGTTCCGCCGTTCTAGCGACTAAGGCCCGGCTCCGTTGCAGCGGAGCCGGGCCTTGTTGCATTTGCCCAGATAAAACCTGCCAAAATAAACCTGTCCCTTTTTGGCAGGTTAGCGGAGCTTGCTGGTCTCGAAGTACTCGGGGAACTGGTCCAGAACTTCGGTTTGGTTGCGGAACATCATGTGCAGGTGCTTGCTGACCAAAAAGCTCGCTTCGATGGGGTCGCGACCGGCGATAGCGCGGCGAATCTGCTTGTGCTCGTTCACGATGTCCTGATTGTCGAGAACCTGCGTGGCAGCGCGCAGCCAGCGGAAGCGCTCCAGGTCGGCATTGGTCTCTTCGAGCCACGACCACACGGTGCTGCGACATGCGATGCTAAAAATCATGTGATGCATGAGGTTGTCGCTCAAAAAGAAGCCGATGCGATCCTCCTCGGCCATGGCCTTTTCCTGCAGCACGATGGCGCGGTCGAGCTGCTCGATGCCGGCCGACGTGGCGCGCGCACAGCACTCCACAATCACCTGCTTTTCCAGATGCTCGCGGATGTAACAGGCACTCTCGGCAAGGGTGAGGTTGATGGGCGAGACGTAGGTGCCGCTCTGGGGCACGGTGCGCACCAGGCCTTCCTGCGCCAAGCGAACCAAAGCCTCGCGCACGGGCGTGCGACCCATGTCCAGGTCATCGCAAAGCTGCTTGACGCCCAGCTTTTCGCCCGGCTTGTAGTCCAGGTAGACGATTTTGCGTCGAATGGTGTGGTAGGACTGGTCCTGTAGGCTCGTTTCCTGCTCGCCGACGTGCATCGATTCTTCCATAGCGCCTCGCAACTGTTCTATCAAACTCATATGTCAGTTGTTAATTATGCCGCGAATCAGCTCTCCGCGGTGGGTAATTCGGCTGTTGCCTGAGAACTATCGCGGCATCTTAGTCTGTGTTTGCGCAAGGCTGTGCTCAATGTTGCCGTATCATAAGCCGTCGCAAACGTGAAATAGAAAGAAGGAATCCCATATGCAACTGGCAAATATCGTACGCGAGCGCTGGAAAGGCGTCTTGTTCTGCCTGATCATCGCCATTCCCGCGACGTTGCTCGGCAAACAGGTTGAGGTGGTCGGCGGTCCGGTATTCGCCATCCTCTTTGGCATGGTCCTGGCGCTCGTCTTTCCCAAGAATCGTCGCGAACAGCTCGCCGCCGGCGTCACCTATACGTCCAAAAAAGTCTTGCAGTACGCGGTTATCCTGCTTGGCTTTGGCATGAACCTCTCCCAGATTCTGTCCAAGGGCGCCCAGTCGCTGCCGATTATCGTGGCGACAATCTCGACCTCGCTTGTCATCGCCTTTGTGCTCTGCCGCGTTATGAACGTGCCGGGCAAGATCGCGACGCTTGTGGGTGTGGGTTCGTCGATTTGCGGCGGTTCTGCCATCGCTGCGACCGCACCCGTCATCGATGCCGACGATCGCGAGATTGCCCAGGCTATTTCGGTCATCTTCCTGTTTAACGTTATCGCGGCGCTCGTGTTTCCGACGCTCGGCGGCATGCTCGGGCTGACCAACGAGGGCTTTGGCCTGTTTGCCGGTACCGCCATCAACGACACCTCGTCCGTAACGGCTGCGGCGAGCGCCTGGGACAGCATGCACCCCGGCGCCAATGTGCTCGAGAGCGCCACAGTGGTCAAGCTCACCAGGACGCTGGCCATCATTCCCATCACGCTGGCGCTTGCTTGCTGGCAGATGCATCTGGCGCGCAAGGCCGGCGGCGACGCCAAAAGCACGTTCTCCCTCAAACGCGCGTTTCCCATGTTTGTGCTGTTCTTTGTGCTGGCGAGCGTGATCACTACGGTGTTTCAGCTTCCCGCGTCCTTTACGGCGCCCATCAAGGAGCTGTCGAAGTTCTTTATTGTGATGGCCATGGCGGCTATTGGTTTTAATACCGATATCGTCGAGCTGGTCAAAAAGGGCGGCAAGCCCATCGCATTGGGCTTTTGCTGCTGGATTGGCATCGCGTGCATGAGTTTGGGAATGCAACACGTACTGGGAATCTGGTAGAGAAGTAGCTTGTTTGCGTGCTGCGTGCCGGTGAGCGCAAGCCTGCGGTGGAGCGATAGGAGCTCTTGCGGGTATGGCTTGTCCGCAGGTTTATAAGTCCCGAAGAGCTCTTATCGCCCCGCCAGGATGGCGATGCGGGGCAACATCTATACTCGCAGGACGGCGCTTTCTGCCCTATAGTATTTGGTGAGCAATATCGTTCAATTTTGAAACACTCGGTCGTATGACCGTCGGCGGTTGCACATCGCCGCGGACAGGGGCAAATCATGGATAGCGATGCCAAGCTGAATATCTTGACTGGGGCCCTGGCTGCTGCCGGGGCCTCGGCATTGGCAATCGATGCGCGTGGGGACGTCGCGATCTCGACCGTGAATGACGCGGCGCTTGAGCGGGATGTGGCGGCTTTTGTCGCCGAGCGCCTCGACCGTATAGGAGACGGCGCGCGTCTGGTTATGGGGCGTGCGGGTACGCGCCTGAGCCTGACCGTTCGCCCCACCGACAAAGAGGGCGGGGGACTTTGGGTCGTCGTGGTCCGCGAGGTGCGCGGTGCCGCGGCGCATGCGGGCATCGAGTGGCTCAACGCCGACGAAGTTGAGGCCCGCTATGAATCGAGCGCGTACGGCATCGTTGAGGGTGCCGCTGCGGTAGCTGCACCGGTTTCCGAGAGCTATGCGCGCGGCGTGCCCCTTATGCTCGAGGGCGAGCTGGGCGCGGGCCAGATCGAGATCGCCAAGCGCCTCTATCTGGACGGTCCTTTTGCCGATCAGCCCTTTGTTTCCGTCGCGCTCGATGAACTCACCGATCGCGGTTGGCGCCATGTGCTCAAAAGCTCCGAATCGCCGCTGTTCCAAACGGGGCTGACACTTTGCATTGAGGGCTGGAATGCGGTTGGTCCCCAGCGCCTTCGCGGGCTCGTTTCCACGATGGCCGACACCGCGTTGGCGACGCGCTGTCATGTGGTGCTGACGGCGAATGACATGCCGGGCGGCAGCGAAAGTGATCAAGCCGCCTTTGTGACCGAGCGCTTCGCCTGTGCGGTGAGCGTGGCGCCGGCAATCGCCGAGCAGGGAGCCGCGTCGACGAAGGTCGCGCGCTATTTGGAATATCTCGCTGATGCATTTGGGACGGCAGCGCCCACGCTGTCTGCCACGGCGACGAAGACGCTCGATGCTTACCGCTGGCCGCGCAATTATCTGCAGCTCCGCGAGGTCTCGGAACGACTGTATATATTGGTGGGGGCGGGCACGGTGGACCGCGCTGTGGCGGAGGAAGTGCTCGCCCAAGAGGACGTGATTAAGACCGCAACCTTTGGCGCCCCGACACTCGAAAGCGACCTGTATATTCTGCGACCGCTGGCCGATACCGAGCGAGATATCGCGCATCTGGTTGTAGACCATCTCCACGGTAACCGAACCCGTGCGGCGGAGGTGCTGGGCATAAGCCGTACAACGCTGTGGCGCTTGCTGAAGGACGATGACCGTTGAGCGAGGCGCCCGTGACCGCGCGCGACGCGTGTGCTACAGTCCAAAGCGTTATTGTTTCGATTTGGTTACGGCGTGCGAGGGCATATGGCTGAGACTTCAAAACCGAGCCGCAGAAGGCGGAGCGCCGCGCCGGTTAACCGACGCACGACATCGGTGACGTGGGGCAAACACGCCTCGGGGTTTGATGGCTCGTTCAAGCGCACTAAATACGGCTATCCTTCGGCAAGCGCCCGCTTGGCAATGCAGGCAGAGTCCTCGCTGTTGGGCCGCAAACGCGTGGTGGGCTCAAAGCTCAAGCACGACGGAACGCTTGGTTACATCAGCCGCGGGGCGGCTCGCCGCAGCGGGCTCAATCCTGCTGGTTGGCATCGTTATGTTCCGATCGTGGCCGCCGTTGCAGTGATCGTCATCGCGCTCGCTGCGCTCGGATATGCCGGCGGTGGCGCCAACTTGGACGCAATGTTTAAATCGCCCGAGCTCGCGCATGCAGGCACAGAAGTTGTCGAGGGCGCTCAGACCCAGACGGGCGTCGCACCCCAGCGCGGCATCGTCGCGGCGGCCACCACTATTGCAGATGCTCAAAAGGACGAAGACAAGCAAGGCGACGACGCCGAAACAGCCCAGGCAAATGAAACGGCAACAACTCCATCGGCGGGATAAGTTGCGAGTGAGGCAGCTAAAGTAGCCCCGTCCCAAATTAGCCACCCCCGCTGACGCTCCTGGGTTACCTTACGAAGATGACGTTGTCGCGGCGCGGCTTTGCCTCGGGTAGCGTGTCCTCGGCGTAGCCAAGAATGCAGTTACCGACACCGCGCAGGCTGCCGTCGGCGGGCAGGCCCCAGCTGGCCAGCAGCTCCAGGCCCTCGGGCGAGTCAAAGACCTCATGCGCGCGGTGAATCCAACACGAATCGACACCCAGTGCATAGGCGGCGTTGAGCAGGTTGCCCATGGCGAGCGAGCCGTCTTCCAGATGTGTGGGCACGCTGCGGTCAACCAGCACCACCACAACGGTCTTGGCGCCATAGAAGGGGTCGCTGTTGCTGCCCATGACCTGGGCGTTGAGCTGTGAGAGACGCTCGACGGTCGCGGGGTCGGTGACGGCGACAAACGTCACCGGTTGGCGACCCATGCCGCTCGGTGCATATTGGCCGGCTTCGATAATACGCGCAAGCTTTTCGGCCTCGACGGGACGATCGCTGTAGTTGCGGCAGCTGCGGCGGTGAATGAGCGCTTCGATGGTCTCCATGGTGTCTCCTTGCGGTGGCGTTGCAGATGCCACGTTCATACCCGTCGGGCTCAAACGATAGACGGTCAATTGCCCGGCCAAAAGGATGGATTCCAATTGGGAAAGTGGGTTTGCATAAAAGTACCTTCAGAATGTGACAAACAAATGGGATGGTTAAACGTTTTATCCCGTCTACCCTGCGGTTTTTTACCACTTGCCTAAATGACGAACGCATAACCTCTGATAAAGGTTTTACTAAAGGAGTACCAACGTTTATCAATGCGCCGTGGTGGCGCCGGGCCAGGAGGTAACATCATGTTCCAGGCTGGAGATGTCGTCGAGACCGATTTCGAAGGATTTCTGAAGCTGCTGCGTTCCAAGACGCGCGCTTTCGTGTCGATCAACGATCACGAGTACTACATCACGCACACCGATGGCTATTGGCGTGTTCAGGATTGCGAGGCCCTCAACGACAAGGGCCACTTTACTGACTGCTCCGAGCTGGTCAACACGGTCTGCGAGGTCGTCGAGCTGCCGTGGATTGCCGGCAAGAGCCTGCATGACAGCTTCTCGGGCGCTACGGTCTATGAGGCCGTCGCCGCTTAACAGGCAATAAAACTCGATTTTCACGTGACCGCTGGCGCCGCCCCCGCGCCGGCGGTCTTTTTCTGCCGATAGGCCATAAAAATGCACGCATTTGCGGAGAGCCTGTTGACGATAGTCAAAACTCGGACTAATCTAGAGACACATAATTGGTCAAAAATCGGACAATTGAATGGTGGGATAGATGAATAGTGCGGTTACGCTGGTCGACTTTGATCGGTTGCTCAATGGACTCGACCATATCTATTCGGAGTTCTCGCGCGCCTGCGGCCTTTCGGACTGCGCCTATTGGATGCTCGTCGACACCAGCACGGCGGGCGGCAGTATTGCCGTAAGCCGTCTGACAAGCGAATGGTTCTACAGCAAGCAGACCATCAACTCGGCAATTAAAACCTTGACGGCGCGGGGCTTCGCAACGTTGGAGTTTGCCGAAGGCAGCCGTAAGAACAAGGTTGTGAGCCTGACCGAAGAGGGCAGGCGATTTGCCGAGCGTTATGCGCTGCCGGCACTCAAGGCCGAGCAGCGAGCCTTTGGCGCGCTTGAGCCATGTGAGCAGCGCGAGATTATGCGCTTGATCGGCAAATTCTCTCAGGTGCTCGGCGATGAGTGCGATGCCTTTAAGCAGCATATCGCTGCCGAGAGCCAAGCCGAGAATCAAGGTGAGGGGGAGTCGTGCGACTGTTAATGAGGTTTCTAAAGCCATATCGAGGGCTTGTCGCAGTGACGCTGCTGGTGCTGCTGGTGGATAACGTCGGTACGCTGTTGGTTCCCACGATGCTGGCGAACATGGTCAACACCGGTATTACCACGGGCGATGTCGACTACATTTTACGCAACGGCCTATACATGTTTATCGCGACCAGCATGGCTAGCGGCGGCACGGTGCTGGGCTGCTATCTTTCGGCGCGCCTGGCCGCCAACGTGGCTTGCGATATCCGCAATGCCGTGTACGACAAATCGCTCGAGCTCGCGGCCAGCGATTTTGAGCGCTTTGGCACCGGATCGATGATCACGCGCTCGCTCAACGACATCAACGTGATTCAGCAGGCGATTCTGCAGACGATTCAGCTGGTGCTGCCCGTGCCGTTTTTGGCTGTGGCGGGCATCATCTTCGCCTGGTTTATCGATCCCGCCATGGGCACGCTTCTGGGCGTAGTCGTTGCGATTGTGCTGGTGGCGGCGGTCTTTACGGTTGCCAACGCGGCGCCGATTTTTATGCGCCTACAGGGCTTTATCGACCGCATGAACGTGGTGCTGCGCGAGAATATTGTGGGCGTGCGCGTCATCCGTGCGTTTAACAAGGAGCGCCACGAGGAACGGCGTCTGGACGAGGTGTTTAGCGAATACGCCGTCAACGCCATCAAAGTCAACCACCTGTTTGTGGGCCTCGACAGCTCAAGCTTCTTTTTGATGAACATCGCCGAGGTGGCGGTGCTGTGGGTGGGCGGCAACCGCGTAGGTGCCCACGCCATGCAGATTGCGAGTATCTCGGCGGTGCTGGAGTATGCAATTCTGATCCTGTTCTTTGTGATGATGGCCCAGATGGTGGTACTGACGCTGCCGCGTGCTGCCGCGTGCCTGAACCGTGCGCAGCAGGTGTTGGAGATTGAGCCGAGCATCGTCGATGGCGAGCGCACGCTGGATGACGGGGCGCGCGAGCCCCAAGACGAAGCCGATGCGGTGGCCGTGTTCGACCACATGTCGTTTCGCTTTGACGATGCCGACGAGGACACCCTGTGCGACCTGAGCTTTGCCTGCCGTCGCGGTCAGACGACTGCGATCGTTGGCTCGACAGGCTCGGGCAAATCGACGGTGGCCAAGCTTCTGCTGCGCTTCCACGATGCCACCAAGGGCTCCATTCGCCTGAATGGTATGGACCTGCGCGAGCTTACGCAAGACGAAATCCGCGGGCGCATTGCCTATGTGCCGCAGAAGGCGTGGCTGTTCTCGGGCACGGTGGCGAGCAACCTTCGCTTTGGTAACGAAGGCGCGATCGAGGGCGACATGCTTCATGCGCTTGAGGTTGCCCAGAGCACCTTTGTACTCGACCAACCGCAGGGGCTCGATACCCCGGTTGCCCAGGGCGGTACGAACTTTTCGGGCGGCCAGCGCCAGCGTTTGGCAATCGCCCGTGCGCTCATGAAGCATGCCGATCTGTATATCTTCGACGATAGCTTTTCGGCCCTGGACTTCAAGACCGATGCGGCCCTGCGCCATGCGCTGCAGGACGAAACGCGCGATGCCGCGGTGCTCATCATTGCGCAGCGTATCTCGACCATTCTGCATGCCGACCAGATCGTGGTGCTCAAGGACGGCGAGGTCGTGGGCTTGGGCACGCATGGCGAGCTTATGGAAACCTGCGAGGTGTACCGCGCCATCGCGGAATCGCAAATGAAGGGAGGTGAGTAGCATGACCGGGGAGCTCAAGAAGCAGGGCGGCGTTGATGACGCCGCTGCCGCGGGACTGGTCGAGGAAACGGCTGCCGCGTCGACCGAGCTGGATGACGACGCCAAGCGCGAGGCTCGCCGCCAAGCGCTCTACGAGGAAAACGAACGTGCCGAGGACGAGCGCGCCCGCGCCGAGGCAGAGCGTATGCGCGACGTGGACGACGAAGACGAGGACGAGACGCCTCGGGATACCTGGGCGACGGTGCGCCGCCTGTGGAGTGAGGCTGCCGGCGACCATTGGCGCTTCTATATCGTGTTCGCGAGCATTGTGTTCTATGTCATCTTTAACACCGCCGCGCCGGCATATAGCGCCCGCGTGATCGATGAGCTGTGGGGCCACATTCAGGTGGCGTTTGCCAACGACACCACTTTCAGCATCACCTGGGAGAACTGCGGCAAGACCATTTTCGTCTACTTTATGATCTGGACTGCCGCTGCCTCGTTCTATGCGCTCCAGAGCTTTTTGATGTCGAGCGTCGCTGAGCGTCTCAATCTGCGTCTGCGCAACCGCATCGCGCAAAAGCTCAACCGTCTGCCGCTCGCCTATTTTGACGCGCATCGTCCCGGCGAGGTCGTCAGCCGCGCGACCAACGACCTGGACAAGATGTCCGAGAGCATGCAGCGCGGATTGCTGCAGCTGCTCGTGTCGATCGGCACGGTTGTTGGTGCTGTGAGCGTGATGTTCGTGTTCAGCGTGCAGCTTACGCTCGTCTTTCTGTTCTTTACGGCACTGTCGCTGCTGGTGACGAAGGTCGTCTCGCGCCGCACACACGATGTGACGGGCGAGCGCCAGGAGTGGGTGTCCAAGATTACGAGTGCGGTCGAGGAAGGCTATTCGGGCCGTCTGGTGATCCGCGCGTTTAACCGCGAACGCCAAAGTTCTGCCGAGGTGCACCAGGCCTCGGGCGAGCTGGCACGCGTGAGTGCCAAGGCCGACTTTATGATCAATGCCGTCGGCCCTGCGGTGCGCTTTATCGGCCGTTTGGCGCAGATCGTGATCGCGCTGGTGGGCTGCAGCATGCTGGTTGCCGGTCACATGACCGTCGGCGTGTTCCAGGCGTTCTTCCAGTTTATCTACGAGGCGTCCGAACCCATGACGCAGCTGTCGTTTACCTTCAACTCGCTGCAGAGCGCGTTGGCGAGTGCGGAGCGCGTGTTCGACCTGCTCGATGAGCCCGAGATGGAGGCCGATCCGCTGCCGGACGAGGCCGCCAAGCTGCCGGGTCGCGTTGAGGGTCGCGTCTCCTTTGAGCACGTGCGCTTTGGTTATTCGCCCGACAAGCCGCTTATGCACGACGTGTCGTTTACCGCCGAGCCGGGCCAGAAGATTGCCGTGGTGGGAACCACGGGCGCGGGCAAGACGACGCTCATCAACCTGCTCATGCGCTTCTACGAGATTGACGGCGGGCGTATTACGCTCGACGGCGTGGATACGAGCCGCATGGACCGCGGCGAGCTACGGCAGCAGTTTGGCATGGTGCTGCAGGACGCCTGGCTGTTCGATGGCACGATTGCCGAAAACATCGCCTACGGCTGTCCCGAGGCGACGCGTGAGGAGATCGTGGCGGCTGCGCGCGCCGCGCAGGTCGACTTCTTTGTGCGCACCATGCCGCAGGGCTACGACACGCGCGTGGCCAACGATGCCGAAAGCATCAGCCAGGGCCAGCGTCAGCTGCTGACCATCGCACGCGTGCTGCTCAATAACCCGGCGATTCTCATCCTGGACGAGGCGACCTCAAGCGTGGATACGCGTACCGAGCTTGCCATCGGTCGTGCCATGGACGCGCTCATGCGCGGGCGCACGAGCTTTGTGATCGCGCACCGCCTGTCGACGATCGTGGACGCCGACCTGATCTTGGTCATGGATCACGGCAACATTATCGAGCAGGGCACGCATAAGGAGCTGCTGGCTGCCGAGGGTGCCTACGCCGACCTCTATCTGAGTCAGTTCGCATAATGTGACAAAGGGACAGTCCTTCATGTCACATCAAAAAGAAAGGCGCGCCGGGGATGAATTCCCTGGCGCGCCTTCTTGCGTTGATGCCGATGTCGTTTTGTGCCGCTTGCGTTCCTAGCGCTCGTCCACGAGCTTGGCGACGAGGGCCTTGAGCTCGGCCACCTCTCGCTCGAGTTCTTTGACGCGGCGGGCATTCTCGGTGATGCCCTGGCGGTTGAGGGCGGACTGCTCGGCGGCGTCATCGGGCATGTACTCGCGATGCTGCTTGGCATCGAAGCTCTCCTCGAACACGCGGCAGCCGTTGCGCTTGATGATGCGTCCCGGCACGCCCACGACGGTGCAGTTGTCGGGCACGTCCTTAACGACGACCGAGTTGCCGCCGATCTTGACGTTGTTGCCGATGCGGATGTTGCCGAGCACCTTGGCGCCCGTGCCCACGGTGACGTTATCGCCGAGCGTTGGGTGGCGTTTGCCGGTCTCGTTGCCGGTACCGCCGAGCGTGACGCCCTGATAGAGCACGCAGTTGTCGCCCACAATGGTGGTCTCGCCGATGACGACGCCCATGGCGTGGTCGATAAAGAAGTGCTTGCCGATCTGCGCGGCGGGATGAATCTCGACGCCGGTGATGTGGCGGGTGATTTGCGAGAGCACACGGGCGAGCGAGCGATGACCGTGCTCCCACAGCCAGTGCTCGGGCACGTGATTCCACTTGGCGTGCAGGCCAGGATAGGAAAGGAAGATGACCAGACCGTTTTGCGCGGCGGGGTCCTGCGCTTGGACGGTCTTGATGTCCTCGCGAATGGTATTGATAAAGCTCACCGGCCGCCCTCCCTTAGCGCCATGGCAATGCGATTCAATAAAGTATAGCGATTCGCTAGGGATTAGGAAGGACAATCTTGGCGGCATTGCGCGACAGGTGTCAGTT